>JAEDDA010000045.1 GCA_016298185.1 Bacilli bacterium
AAAGTTAACCCCTTTTTTTAAATGAGTTTAGAAAATATGGAATTAAAATAAAAAAACCGCTTAAGCGGTCTTATAATAAATCAATTATTTCTTCGATGTTATCACCTGTGGCAATATAGACATTTGTGAAGAATTCATAATCTTCTTTCTTTGGTAGTTCGAAATAGGAGAAATAATCTTCAATCACTTGTTCAGGAACGGGGAATTCTCTTTCGAGGTTTTGTTTTAACACCACTTCTTTTGGGATATCAAATATCACTAAGTCCGCTTCATCAAATTGTGGTTTTAATTCTTTCACACTATCGATGCGGTATTGGGTACTTCTATTCGTTGCATCTAAGACCACAATTCCATTTGGATCTGCGGAATAGACTTTGGCTAGTTCATAGAACATCTTCCACATCAGTTTGTCTTCGGATAAGTTTTGTTGGTTACCAGTCACCAAATCTCTTAATGCGTCAGAAGAAATGATATAAACATGACTTGTTTTCTTTTTTCTTAACGCTTTAGAGAAGTAACTTTTGCCACTTCCTGGAACACCTGATAAAACCACTAACTTTGACATATATAGAACTATTATAACGAAATGAATAAGAAAAAACAGGACTAAGTCCTGCATTTCTGAATAATTCTTAATTATTTATTTTTTTCTTCTTCAAGGAGTCTTTCAACTTCTTCTCTTTCGAGCACTTTTTCTTTGCTCACTTTTCTCATCGCTTTTTTGAGTTCGGCTTTAACTGCTCTTAATAAGGATTCTTGTTCTTTTCTGGCCGCAATTTTTCTTTTTGTGGCATTCAAGAATGCTTCAGGAACATATGAAGAAATAATTTGTTTTCCTTCTCTCCATTGACGATAGTAATAAGTATGACCGGAAATTTGTTTCACGGAAATATAGCCAACAGGAAGGGCTTTAATATTTTCTTCAATTTGATCGCGCTCATTCATTAATTCGAGGAGCAACTCGAGTTGTCTAACTTGTTTATTCATATGCTTAACCTACGATATTAGTATAAATAATTTGGGATAGGGTTTCAAGTAAAAAGAGCAGAAATTTTCTTTCCGCCCTAGTTACCTATTTAATCTAAAGATTAGAGACCGAATTTTTTGATTCTGTCGAATCTAGCTTTAGCGTATTTCTCACAATTTGTGAGGAGTTCTTCAGCGTGCTCTGGATTGACACGTGGGAGTTGGCTGAATCTTGTTTCAGTCATAATGAAGTCTCTTAACTTGCTGTAGTCTGGTTCTTTGCAGTCAACAGTAAGTGGAGTTTCCTTACGTGGATCATATCTGAAGATTGGGAAGTAGCCACATTCAACGGCAAGTCTTTCTTGTCTCATGGAGTTGGCTAATCCACCTTTAATACCATGGTTTGCACATGGGGCATAGCAGATAACTAATGATGGACCATCATAGCTTTCAGCTTCTTTTAAGGCTTTAATAGCGGCGACTGGGTTAGCACCTAAGGCGATTTGTGCAACATAGACATTGCCATAGCTCATCGCGATAAGAGCTAAATTCTTCTTCGCAGTTGTTTTACCAGAAGCGGTAAATTTGGCGATAGAACCAGTTTGTGATGATTTAGAAGATTGACCACCGGTATTGGAATAAACTTCTGTATCTAAGACTAAGATGTTAACATCTTCTTCATTGGCGATAACATGGTCTAATCCACCATAACCGATATCGTATGACCAACCATCGCCACCGATAATCCAGATGGATTTGTCTTGTAAGTCTCTTTCATAAGCAAGGACTTCTTTGACACCTTCATCTTTACTAGCTTTGACGAGTTCGACTAATTTCTTAACGATTGGTCTAACAGCGTTTCTATTCTTAATATTGGCGAAGTAAGCATCGATTGTTTCGACGAGTTCTGGTTCAAGACCTCTTTCTTTCGCCGCTGATAAGATTTCGATAATTCTCTTTAATTTGGCATTTGTTGCCACTCTCATACCATAACCGAATTCAGCATTATCTTCGAATAAGGAGTTAGCCCAGGCAACACCTTGGCCTTCTTTATCGGTGCAGAATGGAGTTAATGGGGTAGAACCACTATAAATAGAGGAACAGCCTGTTGCGTTAGCAACTAACATATCTTTACCAAATAATTGAGAGACGAGTCTGTAATATGGAGTTTCACCACATCCAGCACAAGCACCACTGATTTCCATATATGGCATTAAGTAGCTTACACCGAGGACGCTATCGAGCATTGGTGCTGGTAAAGCGTCGGCTTTATAGGAAACGTGTTTGAATAAGTATTCAGCAGCTTCTTCTTGTGGGAATTGAGATTTGGCTTCCACCATTTCAAGAGCGATCTTGCCGGTCTTGTTGGCGTTACATTCGCTAACACATAATCCACAACCAACACAGTTACGTGGAGAAACTTGTAAGCGGTATTTTAAGCCTTTGGCTTTGAGCATTGGAAGTTTCGCTTCAGAGACTTCTTTAGCGAGAGCTGGAGCCTTAGCTAATTCTTCATCATTTAATAAGAATGGACGAATTGTCGCGTGTGGACAGACAAATGCACAGTTATTACATTGAATACATGCTTCTGGGTGCCATAATGGTACTCTATCAGCAATACTTCTTTGTTCTCTATAGGTGATATCGTTTTGCATTGTGCCATCGAGTAATTCACCTTCTAAGAATTTGCTAACTGGTAAATTATCACCATCTAAGTTACCGATAACGGAAACATAGTTATCGAAGTAATCATCACCAGTGAGTTTCTTTTCTGCTTTTGGAGATAATTCGACCCATTTTGGATCAACTTTAACTTCTCTTAAGCCTTCTGTACCTGCATCGATAGCTTTCCAGTTAAGTTCAACGATATCTTGACCTTTCTTGGCGTAGCTCTTTTCCGCAAATTTCTTCATCCATTTATTGGCTTCGTCATATGGCATAATGCCTTGGTTTAGATAGAAGAAGGAAGCTTGGAGAATGGTATTTGTGTGTCTACCCATACCAATTTCCGCAGCAATCTTGTTCGCGTCGATGACGTAGAATTTTGCTTTCTTTGTGGCTAATTGATATTTGACACGGTTTGGCATAACCTTAATCAATTCTTCATCAGTTAAATCAGTATTGAGTAAGAATGTGCCGCCTTCTTTTAAGTTCTTAATCATATCGAACTTGAAGAGATAGGAATCTAATGAGCAAGACACGAAGTCTGCGTTTTGGACATAATATGTACTTCTGATTGGGGATTTACCGAATCTTAAGTGTGAACGTGTAACACCACCTGCTTTACGGGAGTCATATGCGAAATATGCTTGTGCGTATTGGTGTGTGGCATCACCGATAATCTTAATGGATGATTTGTTAGCACTGACGGTACCATCACTACCTAAACCATAGAATAAGCAGGATGTGTAATCACCTTTAACGTGGTAGTTTTCGTCCACTGGGATAGATAAGTGTGTGACGTCATCATTGATGCTGACTGTAAAGCCATTCCAACGTTTTTCACTCTTTAAGAAGTCATAAACGGCTTTCATGTCTTTTGGTTGTGTATCTTTTGAAGATAAACCATAACGGCCACCTAAGACTTCGATGTTTAAGTTAGCTTGTTTAATAACAGCAACGACATCTTCATACAATGGTTCACCACAAGCACCTAATTCTTTTGTTCTATCAAGAACAGCAATTTGTTTCACTGATTTTGGTAAAACTTCTAATAAGTGTTTCGCGGAGAATGGACGGTATAAGTGAACTTTCACTAAACCGACTTTTTCACCTTTCGTTCTTAAGTCATCGATAACTTCACCAATTGTTTCGGTGACACTACCCATTGCGATAATGATTCTATCAGCATTTGGATCACCATAGTAGGTAAATGGAGCGTAGTTTCTACCTGTTAAGCGGCTAGCTTCTTTGAAGTATTTAATTGCGACTTCAAGAACTTCGTCTGCTTTCTTGTTTTGTGCTTCTCTACCTTGGAAGTAAATATCATCGTTTTCTGCACCACCACGTGTGACTGGGTGAGTGTGTGGGTTTAAGGCTCTACTTCTGAAGAGTTCAACCTTATCCATTGGCAATAATTTCTTCCATTCAGCGTCATCGACAAATTCGACGTTTTGGATTTCGTGAGATGTTCTGAAACCATCAAAGAAATGGCAAACTGGATATTGAGCATCGATAGCCACTAAGTGGGCAACGTTTGTTAAGTCAGCGATTTCTTGCACTGAGTGAGAGCAAATCATTGCGATGCCTGTTTGTCTAATTGCGTAAATGTCTTGGTGATCGCCAAAGATAGATAAGCTACGTGTGGCTAAGCTTCTTGCGGAAACATGTAAGACCGCTGGTAAGCATTCGCCAACCCACTTATATACATTTGGAATCATTAATAATAAGCCTTGGGATGCAGTATATGTAGCTGCTAATCCACCAGCTTGTAATACACCGTGAACTGCACCAGAAGCACCTGCTTCGGATTGTAATTCACTAACCTTAACTACAGAACCAAAGAAGTTCTTTCTTTTTTGGGATGCATAAACATCAATGTTTTCCGCCATTGGTGAAGATGGGGTAATTGGATAGATGCCTGCAACTTCAATGTAGTTATAGGAACCTAATGCTGCAGCAGTATTACCATCAACTGAGAGCATTGTTTTCTTAATTTCTTCCATAAATTAAAAATTTTCCTTTCGTAATAACCGCTATAATTATACGCGTACGTTTTGCGCATTCGCAATAAGGAATAAAAAAATATAACGACCAGAACGATTTCTTTTTTAATCACTGAAGGAACTATTCTTATTTGATTAGCATTTGAGAGAATACTTTAGTAATCATATCCATTTCATCAGGATTAGACTCCGCGATTAAAAGAGTCATAGCCACCAAAGCATCATTATTTAAAACTAATTTGCCATTTTTCACTAATGCATGGTTTTTATTTAAAAATTCCAAGAATAATGTCGCTGCAATTCTTTTGCAGCCATCATAGAATGGATGGTCTTTTA
>JAEDDA010000004.1 GCA_016298185.1 Bacilli bacterium
AAAAAGAAAAGGTGCAGATGCGCACCCTTACTTTAATAACTTTTTAATTTCTTCTACTTTATCGAGTTTTTCCCAAGGCAAGTCGAGATCTGGACGACCCATATGACCATAGTTTGTTAAGTCTTGATAACGGAAACTTGGATGGGTCAAATTGAAGTTTTTAATAATCATTCCTGGTCTGCAATCAAATAACCTATTTATGATATCAAGGATCTTATCATCGCTAACCTTTGCGGTATGATATGTTTTAATACCAATGGACATTGGTTCTGAAACGCCGATTGCATACGCTAATTGGACTTGTAATCTATCCGCAATACCTGCGGCCACTAAGTTCTTTGCTATGTATCTTGCCATATAGGCTGCACTTCTATCGACTTTGGATGGGTCTTTACCTGAAAAAGCACCACCACCATGTTCTGCAGTTCCACCATATGTATCAACAATAATTTTTCTACCAGTTAAGCCTGTATCACCTGCCGGACCACCAATAACAAATCTACCAGTTGGATTAATTAAATACTTGAAATCTGCATTGAATCCGAAAGATTTAACGACTTTTTGCATGATTTTTTCATGGACGTATTTCTTGAATTCTTCTAAATCTACTTCTTCATCATGTTGAATAGACATAAGAACTGTATCGATACGAATATTGTCAGGATCAGTGTAATCAACGGTGACTTGAGATTTCATATCTGGTCTAGCACCTTTGAATATTCCGCTCTTTCTTTGAGCGGTCGCTTCGCGCACTAATTTATGTGCGATTGAGACAGCTAAAGGCATATATCCTTCAGTTTCATTTGTCGCATAACCAAACATAATTCCTTGGTCACCAGCACCTTGTTCCTCGGGTGTTTTTTTATCGACACCTTGATTGATATCAGGGCTTTGCTCTTTAACCTTCACTTCTACTTTAACTGTGTGGTAATCTGTGCCTACTTCTGGACGGTCATAACCAATTCTTTTCAAGACATCTTTGACAATACCAACATAGTCTGGTTTACATTTAGAAGTGATTTCACCCGCAATGATGATTTCGTTATTTGTGGCGAACACTTCGCATGCTACATGGCTCTTTTCGTCAACTGCTAAACAAGCATCTAAAACAGCATCAGAGATTTGGTCACAGACTTTATCTGGATGACCTTCACTGACTGATTCACTTGTAAATAAGATTTTTCTTTTTTCCATACTTGGATCTCCCTATAAAAAATGCCCTCCCATAATTATGGAAAGGCATTGTTATTTATTCCTTTACTCATCGTTCAAGGTTATGGGGCCTTGCTAGAGAAGAGCACTTACTCACTTCTGAGAGTTGCTACCGCGATTTTTCATCTCTTTTTCGCAGTTCTGGATAAGCATCTATTATTATAATAATAATTTATTAACTTGCAAGAAGTTTATGCCGCATAAGCGATATTTGGACAACTCCACTTCTTACTTGTGATTTCTCTTTCGGCATCAAACTTAGGTAAGAATTGGCCAAGGTTATTGAATTCTTGGAATGTTGCGTAGTGGTCATCGGTGAAGTGGCAGACTCTATAGTCGCCGTTCCCATATGAACTATTGTCGATACCTTTGATCCAAGCAACAACACGACCGGCACCTCTACTAGATGTGGTGTAGTTACCATCAATATCAATGTCAAATTCATAGTAACCTTGTGAAGCGTTAACATTTGGAATCGCAGTTGCATAGCCATCTGTTCTACTATAGTAAGAAACTTTTCTTGTATCACTGCCGAATACTGATTTAACATTACTGAGACTATTCATGCCCGAACTGCTACCACCATAGTTTGCTGGGATTTCTCCAAAGATAGAGAAGTAATTAGCAACATCCACTGGATCAGTCATCGCAGCATCACTGACAACACTTGGATGGCTTTCAACATAATCTAATGTGTAATAGGTATACGTCTTATTTTGTAAAACTGTATAACTGCTGCCGCTATAAGAAACACTTACTGGAACTGTTACGCTTGTACTACCCGCGACAAGTGTGCCTGTATATTTATTAGGATTAATACGGTAGTTATTTGTGTAAGCACTAATTGGTGTGTAACTAGAAGAACCCAAGTTTGTGTAGTTAATAGTAAATTCTTTTAATTCTAATTTTGTATTACCAGATTCAATTTTGATGAAGTTAGCACCACCAGCAATATCAAATGTTATAGTGTTTTCCGATGTGGAATATGGGATAGCAAACGAACCATCTAAGGTATTTGAATCACCATAGGATAATTTACCTGCTGTAGCATCAGATTTTGAGGTATTAGAGTATTTGATAGTAATACTATTGATACCTTGAATTGGGGTTGCATTTGCGATGGAACCACCCATTGGGTCATCATAGTTACATGTCGCTGGTAATAAGTTGGCAACACCATCACTATAGCTTGTGGTTCTATAATATGTGAAATTAAAACCATTAGAGGATATGTTTCCATAGTTACCAGTGCTATAGCCGCCACTTGTAATTGAAGAACTGAATGTAATTGTATTAATTTGCGAAGAACCACTAACTGTAATTGTGTATATTTGAGAAGCATTGAATTCTCCCGCGAAATAGCTAACCTCAACAGTGTATGTTCCTGCAGTATTCATATCATAACCATCGCAAGTAACATCTAAACTAATATCCTCATAGGAATCATCTGAATAGTACAAATACACAGTTGGTTTAATGAATTCATCGCCTACGTTATATTCTGTAATAGGGTTTACTACAGCAATATGGTGTGGGGTTTTTGTTTGTGGTTCATTAGAAACAGTAATTGTATAAGTATCAGCTAAAGCAAATGTGGTGTTCTTTCCATCATAGGAATAGATGAGGTTGATAGTTACATTGTAAGTACCAGCAGAGGACATATCATATCCAGTACATGGGCTATCATTAATAAGAGTATGTGTTCCGTCTCTCATTGTGACATTAAGCCAAGGAGAAACAAATTGTTGTAACAAGTTAAAGGTTGTTGTGGTAGCATCACTAACTTCAACTTCTTGAAGAACGGCAGAGTCATTATTAAAACTTGCTGGAAGAATGTCAAAGACATTTCTAAGCAATAATTGAAGATTACCACTTGTACCAGCGCTGTTTTTAAATGGATTTACATATCCATAAACAGTGATGTTTTCTCCATCGCTAAAAAAGTCATTAAGACGATTTTTGATTTGGGTTGAGGTAGAGCCACTAGCACCAACATTGGCATAGTAAAGTTTGGCGGTTTTTCCTGATGATAAAGTGACATTTGCTTCTCTATTGGTAACACTAGTTAAAGAGCAATTATAAATTCTTTCTCTAACTGGGCCGAATGGAGCTAATGTTTGATAGTATTGAGAATCCATGCCATCCCCATATTGCCAAATAAATGTCACATCTTCCGTGACTACTGGGCTTGGGTTATCCAAATAAAGTTTAGTAACATCAGCACCACCATTAACTTCTGGCATATTGTTATAAATTGTTAAATTACTTCCAGAAAAAACAACTTCTAAGACAGATCCATTTGGATATGCATTTTTTGGAGTGTTGCAATTGTATAAGCAGATAGCGGCAGTATGTCCATCTTTATCTGTGCTTTGGATATATGTATTTGTAATACCGTTATATACCCAGGATTCAGTTATTGTGCCCCAAGTCTTATAGGTACTTTTCACATTATCGTTAAACAAATCATTATTGATTTCATAAATACTTGTATAACCATTTGCCTCATCAAAGAAATAAGAACATTCCATTGTAGTTGGAAGGTCGCTAGCAAGGGATTTAATAGTTTTTGATAAGACGGCTGTACCGACTAGTGCTGTAAGACTTAGTCCAATAGCAGCGGCCGCTATAAATATTTTCATACCATTTTTCATAATTGGTCCTCCTAAAAGTGAGACACAAGCGGAAAAATTATACGGGTGTGCGCATATCTTAGCAACAAAAAAAGAAATGAGTTAACCCATTTCTTCTTTGTTTATAAACTCTTTAAACCTTGTGCTAGCTGATCAGGACAAGAAGTTTCACCAGTTCTACTTCCACGGCATTTAATGCCTTGAAGTTTAGCGATAACTTGTTCCGCTTTTAAACCTTCAATTAGTTTACAAATTCCTTGAAGATTTCCATTGCATCCACCGATGACTTTGGCGCTAACAATAGTGCCATCATCTTCGATGTCTAAGATCATTTCTCTAGAACAAACGTATTGTGGTTTGATGGAAACTGTTTTCATTATTTAACCAACTTGCCGTAAACAGTTCCGGAAGCGCATGCAGCGTTGCTTTCATCGGTATCGATGTGCGCGGCTAATGCGAAGTCTTCTCTCACTCTAACAACGACATCACCAAAGGTGAGACTTCTTTCTTGAGTATTTAATTCTAATTTCACAATGTCACCATTTTTGACACCGAATTCTTCGGCGTCCGCTGGTGTCATATGGATATGTCTCTTTGCGACGATAACACCTTCGTTTAATTCGACTTCTCCAGCAGGACCGACTAACTTACATGCACCGCTACCTTTGATGTCTCCACTTTCTCTAATTGGAGCGGCAATGCCGATGCTTCTTGCATCAGTCGCGGATAATTCGATTTGGTTTAATTTTCTACATGGACCTAAGATAGAAACGTTCTTTAAAACGCATTCGACTTTTTGACCAGTGACTTTATCAGTTTTATAACCAACAACATTAACTCTTTGTTTACTTACAAATTGTCCTGGTTGGCTGAGCATGGCTCTAACTTCTAATTCAGCACCTTTGCCGAATAATACTTCTAATGTTTCTTGTGTGACGTGAACGTGTCTAGCACTTGTTTCGACTAAGATTTCTTTCATGGTTTTTCTCCCTTTTGCGTTTGATATTTTACCAAACGACACATTAAATGTGTATATAAATGAATCTTTTTTCAATTTAGGATTGAAATTAAGACCTATTTTAGACAAAAATTATGAAGAGGGCAAAAATGTCAGAAATTCAAGTTAGAGACTTAATAATTAATGCAATCAAAAACAAGAAATCAAATGTCTTAAAAGAACTCTTTGAGACAATTCCTACAATTGATATCGCAGAAGCTATGGAAGATATTGAAGATGTCTCTATTTTAATTTACCCATTTAGAGTTATTCCTTCTGAATATACCGGTGAATTATTCGCAGAATTATCCACTGATACTCAAGAAAAAATTATTAATGCTTTCTCCGATAAAGACTTAATCAAACTTCTTGAAGAAAGCTATACCGACGATATCGTTGACACATTACAAGAATTACCAGCTAACGTCGTTTCGCGTGTTTTACGTGTTGCTCCAACTGATTTAAGAAAAGATATTAACCAATTATTATTATATAAAGAAAATACCGCTGGTAGCATTATGACCACCGAGTTCATCGAAATGAAGAACATCACTTCTGTTAAAGATGCGATGAGTCAAATTAGAGAAAAAGGTAAAGATGCTGAAACCATCTATACCATCTTCGTAAGAGATGCGAAAAGAAACTTTGTCGGCACCGTTAACTTAGATGATTTAATTTTTGCTAAAGATAATGAAACATTAGAAGACATTATGGATCGTGACTTCGTGGCTTGCCATGTTAACGATGACCAAGAAGATGTCGCTAACATGTTCAAACGTTATGACTTAACCGCAATGGCGGTATTAAATAAAGAAGATAAAATTGTCGGTATCATCACCATCGATGACGTCGTTGATATCATCGTTGAAGAAGCCAATGAAGATGTTGCCGCCTTAAACCACGTTGCCCCATTAGAAGATTCCTATTTGGATACTCCTGCATGGAAAATGGCGGTTAAATGTGTCCCATGGATAGTCATCCTTATTGTCCTAGGTACATTTACCACGATGGCGCTCGATAGAATTGAAAAATCTGCAGTTTTTACTGCAATCCCAGTATTAATTTCCTTCATTCCAACATTAATGGATACAGGCGGAAATACAGGTGGGCAAACAATCGCCTTAATGATTCGTGGGTTAGGAACCAAAGAATTCTCGCCTAAAGATTTCTTAAGGGTAATTGGTAAAGAAGCACTTACCGCAGTGATGGTTTCTAGCTGTGTCGCATTATTCGGATTTATCTGGTTCACCATTGAACAATATACCGGTATTGTTACAAACGAAAACTTATTCATTGATGGAGTTGCTCCAACAATCTGGAACGCTAAATGTTGGACAGCTACATTTGCTTCCCATACACTTTCAATCTCTGGTACAGTTGCGGTTACATTATTTATCGGTTCATTTGTTGCTAAGTGCGTAGCAGTTATGCTTCCATTAGGTGTTGCCGCGATTAAAAAAGATCCTGCGATTATCGCTCAACCAATCTTAACCACTATTGTTGATGTCGTGAGTTTAGTTGTCTACTTATTAATCGCAATGGGTGCAGCAAAACTATTCGGATTGTATTAGTAGAAATACACTTGTATTTTGAAAGTCATTTATATAGAATAGACAAGCGAGCAAAAATTGCGCGAGTGGCGGAATTGGTAGACGCGTACGTTTGAGGGGCGTATTGGTATCCCAGTGTGAGTTCGATTCTCATCTCGCGCACCAAAGTTGCATGAAAAGTCATCTAAAAGGTGACTTTTTTTATTAAAATATTTGCTTATGTGTGCGTAATGGGGTTTAATAAATTAGTAGAAATTAACGAATTCGAGGTAAATATATTATGAAAAAATATTTAAAACTTGTATCCGCAGCATTAGCCGTCATCGGTGTTGTTATGATGTTCTTCACACAAGTAACAATTACCTGGAACCATGCACCATTCCACAAAGAAGTATTAGCAATTAATGCTTTAGTCGGTGGACCATCCGAATATGGTGTTAGCTTTAACGGAGCATCTTCTGGTTTAGCGGGATACATTTTATTAGGCGTAGCCGCATTAATCTTATTAGTCGTCGCTTTAGTTCCTTACTTCAAAGAACACGATTTGTTATCCGCAGTTGTTACAGGCTTAGCAGTTGTCTGTGCTATCGTCGGTGTCATCTTAATTTTCTTAATTCGTAAGAACTTCTCCGCTGCTAATGGTGACATGTTCAAAGAATGTGTCGTTGGTTGGGCAATGATTGCTGGTGGTTCCTTAGGTTCATTATCCGCACTTGCCGGTGCCACAAGCATCATCTTCGATGTCAACGGAACCAACTAATTATTCATTAAAGTAAATGAAAACCTCGCAACTGTATGCGAGGTTTTTTATTATCCTTAGAATTTGGAAGTATCAAATTCTTTTAAGATTTTCACTAAAGGTTTAATAACCTTTTCGACATTGCCTTGTTCGAATGGATTACGTAAGTGATTGTGTTCGAGTAATCCAACGAATGCGGCTTGTCCACCAAACTTACAAAGTTTGATATATTTCTTCCATGTCTTAGCGTGATTCTTTCTCATTTCCACGAAGAATTGGAATGCACATACTTGCGCGAGTGTGTAATCAATATAATAGAAAGGTGTTGCGAAGATATGGGATTGTCTTAGCCAAATAGTGCCTTTTGCATATGTTGGGGTATCATCAAACTTCTTGTGTGGGGTGTACTTTTGTTCAAGTGTTTTCCAGAATGCACATCTTTCTTCGTGAGTGGCATTTGGATGTTCATAAACCCAGTGTTGGAATTCATCAACGGTAATACCGTAAGGTAAAAATTCAATGGCGTCACTTAAGTGTAAGTATTTATACTTCTCTGCATCTTTACCGAAGAATTTTTCAGCATATGGCCAAGCGAAGAATTCCATACTCATGGAGTGAATTTCACAAGCCTCTAATGTTGGGTTTTGATATTCAGGAATCTTAATCGCGAATGATAAATATGCTTGTAAAGCATGTCCACCTTCATGGCATAAGACATTAACATCAGCGTCTGTACCATTGAAGTTAGAGAAGATGAATGGGGCTTTATAAAGTGGGAATTGTGTGCAATATCCACCTGGAGCTTTACCTTTTCTAGCTTCTAAGTCCATTAAGTTATGATCCATCATGAATTCAAAGAACTCTTTTGATTCAGGACCTAAGTCGCTATACATTTCGTGCGCGGCATTAACTAAATATTTTGTATCGCCCGCGGGTAATGGGTTACCGGATTTGAACTTCAAATTGTAATCGTAGTATTGTGGGTTTTTGATACCGAGTTCCTTCATTTGCTTCTTGTATAACTTTTCACAAACTGGAACCACTACTTCAGCGATTTGTTCACGGTATCCTTTAACATCTTTCGCGTTGTAATCAAGTCTACCGAGTCTTAAATAACCGAGTTCAACGAAGTTCTTATAGCCAAGTTTTTTGGCCATGGTGTCTCTAACATGAACAAGCTCATCATAGATTCTCGCGAATTCTTTTTCATGTTCGCCAACCCATTTATCCATTGCTTGAGCGGCTTCTCTTCTTGTTTCTCTATCGACATCTTGGGTGTATTTACCAAGTTGCGTGAGATTTAAGGTTTGACCACGGAATTCAACTTCCGCGCCACCTAATAAGGCATCATATTCACTGACTAATTTGTTTTCTTGAATTAATTCAGGAATGATTTTTTCATCAAACGCTTTTAAAGAAGCATCGATCATTTGGAAATAGTATTTGCCTAATTTCTTTTCTAAATCTTTTCTGTATTTTGCTTTAGCAAGAATCTTAGAAAACTTATTGGAATAATTGCTGATGATTGGTGATAATTCGTCAATGCGATCTTGCGCTCTTTTATAAACTGGATTTTTTGTGTCGCAGCTATAACGGACATAAATAATAGATTGGTCGGTTGATAACTGTGTCATGTACTTATTCCAGTGTCTAATGGCCATAGAAGCGGTTAATGCACTACCGCATTCTTCTAATTCTTGGACTAATGATTCAAGTTTCTTAACGATTCTTTTTTCACTAGGTACATTAAGAGGAAAATCCTCAAATTTCATATCTAATACTTGTTTCATAAATAGCCTCCTTTGCTAAAAATAAAATGTATGATAACGCATTTAGTTTAGATAAATAAAAATCATCTCGCAAGCATAATGCTTAGGAGATGATTTGTTTTTTCTTAACTTTAAACATTTTGAAGACGAAGCGACAAGGTAAGAATCTAATCCAGTAGTTATATCCCAGGACGTCTGCGTTATACATAACGACATTGCTTCTATATATTGCATCGCTTTCTAAAACGTTGTTTTTTGCTTGTATGAAATCAGGGTTTGTATTGAGTTCTTGATTCTGATTAGCGATGAACATAATTTCATCCTTTAGGTAGGATAATGCGTTCTTACTCTTTTCGAATTGTTCCATGTTTGGTTCTTGGAAGTCCTCAACATTGATTTCATTAAGCATCTTTATAAGTCTGTCATCTATCTTGATACCTGATTGTTTTAAGATAGCGAACAACTTTTCCATGTTCTCAAACTTTGAATAGAGGATAACGGTCATTGCCTTTTTATGTTTCTTAAATACGGAATTGAAGAAACCAAAGAAGATAAGGTTAACGATGAGCAAAAGAATCCAGATGCCAATTAAGCTAGCAATTACAATGATGATTATAGTTAACCAATCTGGTAAATCGAACACGCTAATCCCTCCTTTTGAGACGCTTATAATATCATAATTTCGAAGAATAAAAAAACAAATGTTTGTTTAACTATATGCTGATAATTTGCTAATAATATCGACTTATGATATTATTTTTATCGAGGTAATTTTATGGCAAAACCTATTATAGGCATTATGTACGACTTCGATAAAACGTTGTCCACTACTGATATGCAAAACTATGATTTCATTCCTGCAATAGGAATGACACCAGCGGAATTCTGGGGAGCCACTACAGAATTCACCGATAAAACAGGCGTTGAAAGAATTCTTTCATATATGTATATGATGATTGCCAAGGCTAAAGAAGCTGGTATTGAATTAACACGTGAGTTCTTAAGAGAATGCGGTAAGAATATTAAATTCTATCCAGGTGTCTCAACATGGTTTAAAAGAATTAATGACTATGGCGAATCCAAAGGTGTTAAAATTGAACACTATTTAGTTAGTTCTGGCACAATGGAAATCGTTGAAGGTTGTTCAATCTTCCCATGTTTTACTAAAGCATGGGGTTGTGAATATCACTATGACAAAGACGGACATCCAGTCTGGCCAAAGCTCGCGATTAACTACACGCAAAAAACACAATTCTTCTTCAGAATTTCTAAAGGTGTTGTCGATGTCAAAAACGATAACGGCGTGAATGAAAAAACACGTGAAAGAAGAATCCCATATAGAAACATCATTTACATGGGTGATGGAATGACTGATGTCGCATGTATGACATTAGTGAAACACAACGAAGGTACATCCATCGCTATCTATCCAGAAAAGGATAGTGACAAAGTCAGAGACTTATATACTGATGGTCGTTGTAACTTCATGTGCCGTGCTGATTACAGTGCCGGTAGCGATCTCGAAAAAGTTGTTAAACTTATCATCGATAAGGTAGCAATGGAATATGAGATGGAAAAACGCGAAAAAGCATTAGCAAATAAATAAAGGTAGCAATGACTACCTTTTTTTATTGTTTGGTGCTAAACTAATTTTTGATGGAATACAAAGTTGGACAACTTGTTATTGGAACAGTCACTAATGTGAAACCATATGCCTTATTCATGGAATTTGAAGATGGCATTTCTGGTCTTTTACATATCTCTGAAATCTCAGATTCTTTTATTCGTGATATCGAGAAATTCGGAACCAAAGGTGACCAATTAAAAGTGAAGATTGTTTCTATTGATGAAAACAATGGATTTTTAAGAGTTTCTTATAAGCAAGTTCCCGAAGAAGAAGTGTATTCCACACATAATAACAATATTAGAAAAGCTCCCGAATCAAGTGATGATGACTTTAGACCACTCGCGGAAAAACTCCCAGAATGGATTGCCACCACACTCGCGGAAGCCAAGGAGAAAGATAAATGATTAAACTACAGCTCAACAATCAAATGAATGATAAGGTGATTGAATCCTATCAAAAAGATGTGACAAGAATTAACAAGATGATCGATGAAAAAACCGGTCCTGGAAATGATTTCTTAGGCTGGGTCGATTGGCCAGTTAATTATGATAAAGAAGAAGTTGAAAGAATCTTAGAAGATGCTAAATATGTAAGAGACCATTTTGATATCTTAGTGGTCTGTGGTATCGGTGGTTCTTATCTCGGTGCTAGATGTGCTTTAGAAGCACTTAATGGTTTAAAGAGTGATGACAAACTTGAAATCATTTTCATGGGTCAAACATTCTCTCCTAACTATGTTAGCCAAGTCTTAAAATACTTAGAAGGAAAGAACTTCGCAATTAACGTTATCTCCAAGAGCGGTACCACTACTGAAACAAGCATTTCCTTTAGACTTTTAAAAGAATTACTCGAAAGACAAGTTGGCAAAGAAAAAGCTAAGAAAGCAATCTATGCTACAACAGATAGAGAAAAAGGCGCTTTAAAAACATTATGCAATCAAGAAGGCTATGCCACATATGTTTTACCTGGCAATATCGGTGGCCGTTATAGCGTACTTACCGCAGTCGGTTTATTCCCACTTGCCGCAGCAGGCATTGATATCAAAGCTATGCTTAATGGTGCTGAAGAAGCAAGATCGGCATATGATAATGATGATTTAAAAAACAATATTTGTTACAGATATGCAGTCACAAGAGACTATATGTTAAGACATGGTAAACCAGTGGAAATGTATGTCACTTATGAACCACAAATGACACAAATCAGCGAATGGTTAAAACAATTATTCGGTGAATCTGAAGGCAAGGAGAAAAAAGGTTTATTCCCAGCCAGTGCGACATTTTCCACAGACTTACACTCCTTAGGTCAATTTGTCCAAGATGGTACACCACTATTATTTGAAACAATTCTTAATGTTTTAACACCAAATAGTGACGTCAAAATCCCACATGATGATGCAGACTTAGATGGTCTTAACTACTTAGAAGGTAAAGACTTAGCATTTGTTAATCAAAAAGCCTTTGAAGGAACTCTTAAAGCACACGTCGAAGATGGTGGCGTTCCATGTAATGTTATCTATATAGATAAATTAGATGCGAAAACACTTGGTCATCTCTTCTACTTCTTTATGAGAGCATGTGCGATGAGTGCTTATTTACTAGATATCAACCCATTCAATCAACCAGGTGTGGAAATCTATAAGAAAAACATGTTCCATTTACTTGGTAAAAAGGGTTATTAATCTCTCTAATTTCTAATAGAAAAAGACGCCTAAAAATTTGGGCGTTTTTTCAATTGACTATATATATTTATAAGTGATATATTATTTAAGCGCATGTTTTAGAAAGCGCGAAAAATTCCAGTTGGATGCTTAGCTCAGCTGGGAGAGCATCGCCTTTACACGGCGGAGGTCGGGGGTTCGAGCCCCTCAGCATCCACCACAATGCGCAAAAACCCAATCTTGGGAGGGTAGCGAAGTGGCTAAACGCGGCAGACTGTAAATCTGTTACCTCCGGTTTCGGCAGTTCGAATCTGCCCCCTCCCACCATTAAGGTTTATTGGGGTGTAGCCAAGAGGTAAGGCATCAGACTTTGACTCTGACATTCGTTGGTTCAATCCCAGCCACCCCAGCCAAAAACTTCACTCTCTAGCTCAGTCGGTAGAGCACTTGACTTTTAATCAAGGGGTCCGGAGTTCGAATCTCCGGAGAGTGACCAAGAGATGCCCAGGTGGCGGAACAGGTAGACGCACAGGACTTAAAATCCTGCGGTAGCGATACCATACCGGTTCGATTCCGGTCCCGGGCACCAACTTGAATAATACTGACGTTTATACGTCAGTTTTTTTATACACTTTTTAACATGTGTAACATTTTGTTATATACCTATTTTCTTTAAAATAGTTTATATTTTATTTATAAGTAGCAAGAGGTAATATCATGAAACATTTATTAATTGTTAACGGCAATGCTGGTAGTTTTTCTTCAGTATTAGAAGACAAGATTAATGAAGCTTTTAAGGGGCTTGATTATGAAATCTACAAGACCACAGGTCCAAGATCTGTTATTCCATTCTTAAAAGAATACTTGAAGAAAGCTAAAGATACAGTTAGAGTTTACGCTTGCGGTGGCGATGGCACAGTCCACGAAGTCGCAAACGCATTAGTCGGATTCAAAAACGCTGAACTCGCAATCGTTCCAGTTGGAACCGGTAATGATTTTGTCAAAATATATGGAGATAAAGAAAAATTCTTAGATTTCAAAAAACTTCAAGAAGCAAAAGCTTCCCCAGTTGATTTATCTAAATTAGAATCTCCAGATTTAAAAGAAGAAATGTATTCCATTAACGTCATCAACTTTGGCTTTGACGCGATTGTTGGTGCAATGGGCAATTACTATAAAGAACACGGTTTACCAGAAAAAGCCGCGAAGAAGAATATGAACCCATACGACTACGCATTAAAAAATGATGCGATGAAACATGGTCGTTTCAATGACATTGAAGTTTATGCAGATGGTGAAAAACTCAATGAAAAACAAATGTTGTTAGCCACACTTTCACAAGGTCAATATGTTGGTGGTCAATTCAAATGCGCACCAAAGAGTGATAACACCGATGGTTTAATCGATGTTTGTGTCTTAAAGACTATGACATTCTTAGGCTTAGGCATGATTATCGGTACCTATACCAAAGGCAAACACTTAGATAAAAAGAGAAAGAAAATCGTCTATAGACGCGCAAAAGAAATTAAATTTAGTGGTCCAAAAGAATTCGATGTTTGTGTCGATGGCGAAATGATTAAAGGTAACAACTTCACCGTTACAGTTGTCCCTGCCGCAATTAACTTAGTTATTCCAGAATAATATTTATGTTTTTAGAATTAATTTGCTTTCTTTGCGGAGCTGGTTTAGCCATATTAGGTTGTGTACCATTTGGTTTCTGGGCAATCCAAAATTGGTATGATTTTTATCGTCCAATCGTTTTATATATGGCTGGTTGGGTCGGTGGCATCTTAGTCATCTTCCTTATTGAATTATTCGCCGGTTTATTTATTAACCAAAAGAAACCATATGACCATGTCAGCAAATGGGCCAGATTTTGGTTTATATCCGGTGTGAGATTTATCACAAATCACGCACTCATATGGGTGGACTATAGAGGAGTTAATAAAATTCCTACACATGAAAAATTCCTTCTTGTTTGCAACCACAGAAGTAAATTCGATAACTTTGTTATTACACAGAAATATGGCAAACTCGATATCGCATTTATCATGAAGAAAGAAAACGGCAAGATTCCTGTTGCTAAACGATTAATGCCAGGACTATGTTACTTATCTATTGATAGAGATGATAAATTACAATCCTTGGAAGCATTTAAACGCGCAGCGTGGTTAATTGAAAATAATATTACTTCTGTCGGTGTTTTCCCAGAAGGCACAAGACAAGGAACTGATCAATTAGGTGAATTCCATGAAGGCGTCTTCAATATCGCCATTCACACAAAGGCCCCTATCGTTGTGACTGCGATTAAGAATACATATAGTGTGCATAAGAGATGGCCATGGTTACCAACTAAGGTGAGATACGATATCATCGATGTAATTCCATATGAGGAATATCAAGATATGCCTGCAAAAGCACTTAGCGAACATATTCGCAATATGATGCAAGAACATATCTCAAAAATGAACTAATAAAATAATGGAACACATTGTGTTCCTTTTTTCTTGCTTAGATAAAAATCTATGTATATTATATTTTCATTATGGAAAAAGAAGTTTTAGAAATTGTTAAAAAAGTATTTGGTGATGAAGCAAAAATCTTATCGCCACTTGTCGGGGGAATGATGAATAAATCATTTATCGTTGAATATAATAACGAAAAATATGTTTTATATATTTCCACAGAACAAGCTAATGAAATGGTTGATAGAGTTCTTGAAAGAGATAATCAAAAACTCATCATCGATTTAGGCCTTACAAGTAAGAATGTTTACTTTGATACAGATAAAGGTATTAAAGCTAACGAATATATCGAAGGTTCTTCTTTAGATAAAGCGGATTCTTATGATAGTAAAAAAGCTGCCGCTTTGCTAAAGAGAATGCACGAAAGCGGAAAGTTATCTCGTGAAAACTATAATCCATTTATAAGATTTGTCGCTTACGAAGAAGAAGCTAAATCATTCGGTGATAACTTTGAGGCCAACTACCCAGTATTAAGAAAAGAAATCTTTGATAATAAAGAGTTCTTAGAAAGCCAAAAGATGGTATTATGCCATAACGATGCACAAAAGAGCAACATCGTTAAAAGCGCAGATGAAAAGTACTATCTTATCGACTTTGAATTCGTGGGTAATAACGATCCTATCTATGATATTGCTACATTTGGTAATGGCAAAGTCAGTGAAGGATATGAACTACTTGTAGACTACTATGATGGTCATCCAACCGCTGAACAACAAAGAAGATATTATTTATGGAGAATATTTATCTCTTTGCAATGGCATAATGTCGCGATTGTGAAACATTTTAGAGGAGAAGGTAAAGTTCACGGCTTTAACTTCTTAGATGTCGCAAACTTCTTCTTTGCTAACGCAATGGATGCATATAAGGGTCTAAAAGAAGTTAAATAGTTATTTATAAAATAAGCCAACACGAAAATGTGTTGGTTTTTTAAATCATATTAGTAAACATTTTATTTTTATTGTGCTATTATCTTAACCGGTAAATTACTATGGACGACACAGAGAAACTTATTATTGCAACATTAGATAAAATTAGACACTTCTTACAGAAAGATGGCGGAGATGTCATCTATGAGTCTTTTAAAGATGGGATTGTTTATGTAAAAATGATTGGCGCTTGCCAAGATTGTATGTACGCGAATAGCGACATCAAAGACTTGGTGGAAGTTATTCTTCAAGAAGAAGTTCCTGGTGTTTTAGAAGTTAGATTAGCAGAATAATTATTTAATAAATTAATACTGGGGTGTAGCCAAGCGGTAAGGCAGTGGACTCTGAATTCACCATTCACTGGTTCGATCCCAGTCACCCCAGCCATCAAAGTATTTAAAAGTCAGCTCAATCGGCTGACTTTTCTATTTTATAGAAGAATATTTTCTTTTCTATTAACAACGATATATCCTTTGCGGTTATATACATCTTTGCGGTTATAGGTGATTTTGCCTCCATCTGGTTCGACGAATAAGCCACCTGCCTCTTCAACGATGATTTGGCATGCACCTGTATCCCATTCTTTTGTACCTGCAGACATACGGTATGTGATTTCTGCGAGGCCTTCCGCAATACGGCATGGTTTTAAGGAAGAGCCATACTTCATTACGTGTTTGATTTTATCGCTATGTTTTTCAATAAGTTTTAGCTCAGTTTCATTTGTGTGGAAGACACTCATTAAGCATGTTAAGTCTTCTAATTTGTCATTAACATGAATTCTTGTATCTTTACCATTATCGCGGTGATAAGCACCATTACCTTTACTAGCGAAATAAATATCGCCTGTTACAGGCACTACGACAACGCCCACGACTAATTCGTGTTTATAAGCGAGTGCGATGTTTGTGGTAAAACCACCATCTCTAGCAACGAAATCTTTCGTACCATCAACTGGATCGACAATCCAAACATAATCATTGGATAATCTTTCTTCATTGTCTTCAGATTCTTCTGTTAAAAATGCATGTTCAGGAAATACCTTATGGAGGTGTTCACGGATGATTTTATCCGCGGTCTTATCCGCAATAGTAACTGGAGAATTATCTTCTTTAATTTCAACATCAAATCCTTTTTCGTAAATCTCCATGATTTTGACACGGGCTTTATTACCTGCATCAATCGCGGCTTGTAATTCTTTTTCCCACATAATTATTTGTTCTCCTTTTGATAATCGGAAATAGCTTTATTTAAATCTTTAATAATCATGTTAACTGTTTCCTTGCTCATGTCATTAAGGGTGACCCCAGCAGCAAGGAAGTGACCACCACCACCATATTTAGCGGCGATTGGTTGAACTCCTGGACCATTACTTCTGAATTCAGCGTGGCATGTACCATCTTCATTTTCACAGAAGAATGCCCAAATTGGATAACCAATAACATTGGATAATAAATTAACCATTGATCCAGCTTTACTTGGAGAGACATGTAAGCGTTGTAATGTTTCGTATTTGAAGGTTAGATAGATAACGCCGCTTTTTGTTTTTCTATAATTATTAAAAACATAGCCTCTGAATTGAAGAGCGGACTCAACGGTTTGATTTAAAATATCGTTAATTGCCTTTGGATTTGCACCGTTTTCACATAAAAATGCAACTTCGTGGAACGCTAATGGGAAATCTTCGATATATTGAAATCTTCCTGAGTCAGTGAGAATTCCTAAAAATAAAGCATTAGAAATTGTAGGATTAAACTTCCAGCCGCTTTCTTGCCCCAATTCCACGATCATTTGCGCAGTTGAATTGGCGTTATTATTGATAACGAATTTACCTTCGGTGAAACGATAATTTTCGATATGGTGATCAATCTTAATGAACTCTTTCGCGGTCACTACACGTTGATCTTCCATACGTGAGCAGTCGTTGCCATCAACAAGGATGGCTAATGAATTTTTAATTACTTCATCACTTACTTCATCCATCTCACCGATGAGTTTAAAGAAACGATGAAGTCCACTACCAACTGCGTAAACTTTTTTATTTGGATAGTTGAGTCTAAGCAAATCTCTTAGCCCAACTTGACTGCCATAGCAATCTCCATCAGGAAAAATATGTCCGAATATAACGATCGAATCATTTGCTTCAATGATTTTTCGTAATTCTTCAAACATTATCTATCCTCGTGTTGTTCTTCTTCGCATTCGTTTTCTTCAGTTTCTTCTTCAGATTCGTCTTCTTCTTTTGGTTCTTCGAAGGCTTTATTATATTCTTTTTCGTCTTCGTCTTCGTCTTCACCTGAAGCTTCCTCTTCATCAACTGTGGCGTAAACATCTTTCATATCGATATGAACTTTATCGAATGAGTGACGTGATCTTAAGTCCCAGTTGTTTTCGCCTAAAGTAACAAAACGACCATCGAGCATTAAGTTTGTGTAGAAAGAAGATATCTTTCTGGCTGCTAATTCTTCATCAATTCCAGATTCTTTTACAACATAAGCCCATAAGTCTTTAAAATTGACTGGTTCTTTGCTTTGAGAAATACAATCAAATGCATAATCTAATAATGATTTTGTCATGTTTTATAACTCCTTCTATTACATGCGTTCTGGTGCACTGACTCCAATTAAATCAAGTGCGTTTCTCATCACGATTTTACTCGCTAAACATAAAGCTAAACGTGATGATGAGAGATCGATGTTATCTCTATCGATAACACGACATTCTGTATAAAATCCATGGACTAGCTTTGCTAAGTCATGAATATAATTGGTAATTTTATATGGCGCTCTTTCTTTTGCGGCATCCACAATAACATTTGAGAAACTAGCTAAGTGTTTCAATAAAGCCATTTCGCTTGGTTTTTCAAGTAACTTGGCATCTTCATCAATTGCAATATCTTTGCCTTGTTCGATGATGGAACATAATCTCGCATGTGC
The DNA here is from genome assembly GCA_016298185.1 of Bacilli bacterium. GTDB lineage: Bacteria > Bacillota_I > Bacilli_A > RFN20 > CAG-826 > RUG13091. The sequence goes on from JAEDDA010000004.1 coordinate 18,572, forward strand.
ATATTGTGCATAATACACAGGATTATTACTAGATTGTTCTTTCGCTAAGTCCATATCGAAGTCTAAGTGACTTGAAGGTGCACGCATCGCGAAGAAATAACGCATTGCGTCTACGCCTACTTCTTCACATACATCACGCAATGTGATTGCATCACCACTACGCTTGGATGCTTTGTATTCAACACCATTCTTCAAGAAACGGACCATTTGCACAAGTGCGATATCAAGAACGTCTGCGCTATATCCGTGCATCATGAGTGCGCTCTTCATACGATTAATGTATCCGTGATGGTCTGCACCTAGGACATCAATTAATTGATTGAATCCACGAGACATTTTATTAACGTGATAAACAATATCAGGTAAGAAGTAGGTATAGTCGCCATTACTCTTAACGATAACTCTATCTTTATCATCTAAGAATTCAGTGGTCTTTAATAATAAAGCGCCATCTTCGTTATAGGTATATTTCTTTAAATAATCTAATTCTTTTTCTACCGCACCATTACTACGAATGACTTTTTCAGAAGAGAAGACATCGTGTTTAACACGGAATAAGGCTAAGTCTTCGATAATTCTATCTAGTTCAATCTTCATGCCTTTTTCTTTAAAGAATTCTAAGGCGTTTTCTTTATTCAATAAAGAATCACCATATTCTTCTTTAAGCTTTCTAGCGATATCATGAATATCTTGACCATTATACCCATCTTCAGGAATTTCTTTTTCAATACCGAAGAGATTCATATATCTAGCTTGGATTGATTCACCTAAGTGTGTGATTTGATTACCAGCATCATTAATATAGTATTCTCTAGTAACTTCATAACCTGACGCTTCAAGTAATCTAGCTAAAGAATCACCAACTGCTGCCCCTCTTGCGGTGCCAACGTGTAAGATGCCTGTTGGATTAGCGGAAACGAATTCAACATTAATCTTTTGTCCGTTTTTCGCTAATTTACCATAAGTATCTTTTTCATTAAGAATCTTTTTAACGATTGGTTGTAAGGAATCGTTTTTCATAAAGAAATTTATAAATCCAGGACCCGCAATTTCAATATGATCAATTCCATTCATATCTAGCTTCTCAATTAATGCATTGGCGACATCTTTTGGTGCTTTGCTTAAAAGACGACAATTCTTCATTGCGGCGTTTGTAGCGTAGTCTCCATGCGCTGTATCTTTACTATGTTCGATAACGATATCATTTAAAGATACTTCTACGCCCAATGCGGAGAAGGCTTTTTGTATATTTAGTTTTAAACTTTCAATAACATCCATAAAATTGACCTTTTATTATAATCATTACATTTGTGAAGGCAAAGAATTTATTCTTTTTCTTTTAATAAGATAATAGATTCTGCTTTCACCGCTAATCCCATGCCTATGGCATCGAGTTTTTCATTTGTTCCTGCTTTCACAGAAACAGCATTGATATCAACCTTTAATAATTCGGCGATATTTTCTTTCATCTCGTAGATGAATGGTTTTAGTTTTGGTTGTTCTAATGTGATAGAAATATCAACATTATTAACTTCATAACCTTTTTCTTCCATCATCGTGACAGCTCGTCGGACAAGGATTGCGCTATCAATTCCTTTATACTGAGAATCATTATCTGGGAAATGAGTTCCTAAATCGCCAAGTGCTAAAGCACCGAGAATTGATTCCGCTAAAGCATGATAAACAACATCACCATCTGAATGAGCAACTTCGCCTTTTTCAAAAGGGATATTTACTCCACCGAGGATTAATTTGTTTCCTTCTTCTAAACGATGGATATCGCTAGCAAACCCAATCCTCATATTACTTTCTCCCGGAAACATTAAATTTAAAGAACATAATGTCTCCATCTTTCGGATAATAACCTTTACCTTCGGTTCTTAATTTGCCCGCTTCTTTAACTGCGGTTTCACTTCCGAGTTCGTGAATAGCTTCGTATGGATAAACTTCTGCACAAATAAATCCTCTTTCAAAGTCGGTGTGAATAACACCTGCGCATTGAGGAGCGGAACTATTGTTCTTAAATGTCCATGCTCTACATTCATCAGAACCAACAGTAAAGAATGTTGATAAGTTAAGTAATCTATAAGTGGCTTTGATAACTTTGGTTAAACCAGATTCAGTAACATTTAATTCCTTTAAATATTCGTCTCTTTCTTCTGGTGGCAATTCAGACAATTCACTTTCAATCTCGCAAGAAACTGGAATAACTTCGTTATTTTCTTCGTGAGCGTATTTCACTACCTTTTGGTAGTTTTCAGCATTGTCTAAATCCATTAAATCTTCTTCGCTAACATTCGCGACATAGATAATTGGTTTCTTTGTTAATAAGTGATAACTCTTAACATAATTTTCTTGTTCTTCAGTTAAGTTAACGATACGAGCAGGTCTTCCTTGTTCAAGAGCGGCTTGAATAGGAGTTAAGATACTCATCTCTAACATTGATTCTTTATCTTTTTGAATCCTTGCTTTATTAGCGATTTTTTCAATACGTTTACTAACTGTATCTAAGTCCGCCATAACGAGTTCTAAATTAATAACTTCGATATCTCTAATTGGATCAACGCTACCTTCAACGTGAACGATATCTTCACTCTTAAAGCAGCGGACAACTTCCACGATGGCGTCACATTCTCTAATATGGGATAAGAATTGGTTGCCTAAACCTTCACCTTTGGATGCACCACGAACAAGGCCGGCAATATCATAAAATTCCACTGTCGCTGGGATTGTTCTTTCAGGTTTAAATAAGTTAGATAAAAAAGTTAATCTTTCATCTGGAACATTAACAACACCAGTATTTGGATTGATAGTAGCGAATGGATAGTTCGCTGCTTCAACGTGCGAATTTGTAATTGCGTTAAATAGAGTGGATTTACCAACATTTGGTAATCCGACAATTCCTGCTTTTAATCCCATAACATAACCTCTAAGTTCCATAGTATTATACGAAAATGGCATTATATAAGCAAACAAAAGTATTTTGTTTATTTAATAATGGGTAATCCTTATTGTTTTAAGGCCTCTATTGGATTGAGTTTATTAAGTTTAAAAGTGATAAAAACACTAGAAGCAATTGATACAAATAAAGAGAGCAAAAACATATATAACAATGACAAAGGATTAAATATATAGGAAAAAGCATTCCCCATTTGTTTGGCCATCTCTCCATTAATAATGAAAGATGTCAGTAACAACTCAAGTGAAGATAAGAGAAAAGCCACTAAGCACATAAGCACACTATGAGTAATAGCGAACTTCCCTGCTTCTTTCTTATTTATGCCAATACATCGAACTAAACCTATATCCTTCTTGTTTTCTAATATGTACAAATAATTACAAATTGATAGCAGTAAAGTGGAAATAATGATCGAGATAATAGAAAAACACATTAAGGCTATTTCAATATAGGAACAGACTTGATTAACACTTCGATTAACTTCACTCATCGGTTCCATAATGTCATATTCAGGGAAAGCTCTTTTTAGTTTATTAACTACATTTGTTGCGTTCTTGTTTGAGACTTCCACCATGATGGAATTAACGCCTAAATTAAATGCCGAAACACCTAACATTATTTGAAAGAAATTAAGTGTCCAACTAGATTCATGATAGATGAGATTTTTATCTGAATTTACGACACCCACAACTGTCAAATTAAGGTTCTTGAAATTACGAATTATTTCGCCATTTGAGTTTCTTGTTTGAGAATACAAAAATGATAAAAATAGAGGTTCATTTAACGGTTCAATACTAAAAATAGATTTAGCTATTTTTGAACTAATAACTATCTCATCTAATCCATTTGGTTTTCTTCCAAAATCAGGCTCTTGATCGAGTACCTTAAAAGTCACGCCACCAGTAAGAGATTGAGAAAAATGACCACATAAAACATCATTAGGTAATTGAATATTTTCATTGCTTCCCAAGGAGGCAAAGGTGCTATTATCAACAACATCATTTAAAGAATCTTCATTACCTGAAAAGTACATTAAGTTTGAAAAACCATACATCATATTTGAAGGATAAATAGCATATCCACCTAAAGAACCGAAAATAGGATTAGTTATATTGCTATCAATTTGTCTAAACAATGTTATATCGGTAGGTGGTATATAACCACTTGTATTATCGAAAATAAGGAGTTTTTGAATATTTTTTGTTTCAGTTTGTGCGTAAATTGTGGGGAAATAAGTTTTATCTAAAATCTCAAAGATAAAAGAATTATATGAAGGATTACTTCTAATATCAGATAGAAATCGATTCATATCTTCTTTAACTTGTATGTAGTATATCTTATTAAGTACCCAAGGAAGATCATGAATAATGGAAATTACATCACTTGTGGGAAACCTCATTCTTTCTTCAAACATATATTCATTCCACATATGATTGGTGTGATAAATACCTGGTTGTTTCTCTAAAGTAAAACCCACCACTTGAAGTAATTGTTCATCGCTATATTGCCAATGATCATTCCTAAAATCAAAGTATATTTTTAACTCATGAGTTTGCAAATATCTCGATAAGGATGTGACGCTTCTTTCAATCTGAAGTTGATAACAAATTGTGTTAATCATATCAATTGTTAAAGACAAGATAACTTGATCATTTTCTAGAGTCGAAATTTGTTCTGGATAGATGCTTATTGGAGGTTCAATGTCGAGCCATCTAAACTCATTGATTTGTCTTGCGGAAATTCCGTTTATTGGTACTCGATAAGCGGTGTCATAAAGATAGATGGAATTACTATGTGGGAAGAATGATTCAAAATCGTTTTGATAAGTCACTCCAACATCGTGAATTGCCTCCTTATTATGTTCCATGATATCCATCACTTCATAGTAGCTAGTTGCATATCTTCCTATCATTGCTTTATCGTTATATTTTTGCGAAATTGTTATTTTGTTATCATCAATTATTTGTGAATAGGCATTTTTGATATTCCCTGATATCGCAGAAGATAATGATGTAGCTAAACCAACACCAATGAGCCCTAAAGAAGTAACACTATTACATATCATTGTTCTCCACTTCTTTTGTTTAATTGCAGAAATTGTATGCCTAATAAGAAAAGAAAAAGGAACTCTAGATTTCTTTGAAGAATAGTATTCTTTCGATATGGGTATATACTTTTCATTTCTCTCAATGAGTTGATGCTTAATATCGATAATTTTCCCATCTTCCATATAAACTATCTTATCGGCATATTCTCTTGCTAACTCATCATCATGAGAAACAACCACCACTAAAGAGCGGGAAGATATCTTTTGCAAGATATTCATTACTTCGTGTGCGTTTTTATTATCTAAAGATCCAGTGGGTTCATCCGCTAAAATGACTTTTGGAGAATTAATAAGTGCTCTAGCTATAGCAACTCTTTGTTTTTCTCCGCCACTTAATTTATTAACTCTTTGTTTTATTGATGATTTTAAACCCACTAATTTGATAAGTTCATAAGCTTTTCTTTGTCTTGTTTCTAACGAAGCATTTGAAATTGCTTCTAAAGGAAACATTATATTATTTAGTACAGTTTCGTTTTCGAATAACTTAAAGTCTTGAAATACTAATCCGTAATTCTTTAATCGAAACTCATCTTTAGATTTATTGTCCATTAAAGTAATGTGTTTATTATCAACGGATATATCTCCATTAACATCAATAAGTCCCGCAAGGGCATTTAATAAAGTTGTCTTTCCACATCCGGATGGACCTTGAATAACAACTAAACCTGTTCTAGGCAATCTTAAAGAAATGTTATTTAAAACAATGCTATTTCCAAATTGTTTAGTGACATTATTAATTACTATCATTCTTCAGATAATTCCTCCTTTGGTGAAATCTTTTTAGAAAAGAACAAAGGCAAATAAGTTGCCAAAGAACAAATAATAATAGTCGAAGGAATAATAATCAAAACCGCTAAAAGAGGGATTGAAATCATATTTATGAAGCCAGTAATAGACTTAATGATAAAATTCGCTAATAAGGCTAATAAAGGGGCAAAGATTAAAGAAGATATCAGAGATATCAAACAGATGAATAAGTTTTCATAAAAATATATGGAAAAGATTTCTTTTTTACTGGCACCCAAGCAAGTTAATATCGCACTTGTCTTCTTGTCTTCCGTATATGAAGAAAAAGAAATAATGCCGAGAATTAACGTTGTTCCCACTAAAGCAATAACAAGGAATAATTCCATTCCTAAAGTCGCAGCATTAATCAAACTGAATAATGCATCTGATATTGTTAAAGAAGGAGATTCAATCTTTAAGGGTGGTTGAACTAAATCGATATAATCTTTGAGATAAGGAGTATTCTTGTGATCTTTTAAAAACAGCAGGTATGAATAAGAAGATAAATCTTCACTGTTATCGCAATTTATAATCATGTCGTACCAAGTAATCTCTTCTCCCTTTTTAGCGGACATATTCACCAACAAGGTTTCTTGAAGATATTCTTTTATAACTTGATACGAATAATAAAGTTTAGGAGTTGATAAAAAGTTTAGATCGTCAACCATACCCACAATTGTGATTTCTTTATCATAAATAAAATAATCAGTTATAACTTGGTTAGTATTGCCGTAGCTATGATATTCATATTCATTATGAATAGATAGAGTCAATCCTATCGGTTCACTTTTAAATTCTTTTTTAATATATTCATATCCTTTTTTGTTTATTAAAACTTCAGATAATGTTTCTTCTTCAGGAATCTTTCCTTTAATAAGTAAATCTTTATTCAAACTATTATCTATAAACGAATAGATAGGATTATATGAAAGTTCTTCTAATCTTGAATCACCACTTTTAATGGTGGGGTATTTAGAAATAAGTGTTGTGATATTTGGTTCAAGATAAAAATGTTCCAACGCATTTTGAGAATTAATTAGTTCGGCTTCACTAGGTCTAGTCATTTGCACAAGTGACATCTTACTGCCTGGTATTTGTTGACTAGTTTCTTTACTTATTGTCGCCACTCCATAATCAATTTGTTGGTAAGTGCTTTTCTTAATTGAGGAAGGACTTCCATTAGAAAATCCCACTATCAATAATGAGCTAACTAGACCCACAAATAAGGAAGTCATTCCAATGATGTTTCTTTTTATTCTACTTATGAAATTTGATTTAGAAAGCGATCTTATCCAATAAGATTTTTTGTTATGTTTTTCTTCATGCATTTTTTCAATAATTTTAATGTCTTTTTTGTATTCGCTATCACTATCAATTTTTCCGTCTTTAATTGTTATTTTCCTATCTGAGTATTTATCAACCAGTTGCTCATTATGAGACACAACAATAACGAGTCTATCTTTGCTAATTTGCTTGAGTAGTTCCATTATCAAAATTGAATTTATTGAATCTAAAGCACCAGTTGGTTCATCCGCTAAAATGATTTGTGGATTGTTAACTAGTGATCTTAAAATAGCAACCCTTTCTTTCTCTCCTCCGCTTAAATCTTTACACTTCGAATTATAAAGTTTTTCATTAAAATCTATGGTTTTTAGAAGGTTTTTCGATTTAATTGCGGCTTCATTTACATTTATTCCTTTTATTAATAAAGGGAGCATTATGTTAAAAATCACGCTTTCATCTTCTAGCAAATAATAATGTTGAAAAATGATTCCGATATTCTTATTTCTATAATCTTCTTTCTCTTTTAGATTGAATTTATTGATTTTCTTTCCATTAAAATAAACGCAGCCATTTGTGGGTTCATCAAGTAAAGAAATCATATTTAAAAGTGTGGATTTACCACTTCCTGATTTTCCAATAATGGAAACAAAACCATTGTTTGAAAAAGATAAAGAAATGTTATCCAAAACAACACGTTCCTTTCCGTTTTCTAATTTATATTTTTTAGTGATATTTGCTAATCGTAATAATGCCAATTTGAAACCTCCTTTACCACGAGTTCTATATTTCAACCAAACCTATTTAATAAGTTACATAGATTCGTTTTAATATGTGCGTTAGTGTTTACCGGATTACCGGCCAAAGCCCAAATATAGTAGGATTTACGCTAACTTTTTTATGTTTAAAAGTTATCTTTCAATCTCTTTTAAATATTCTTCGGAAAGATTATTTTTCTTAATAAATCACCTCTAGTTTTAATCGGATCGTTTCTAACATATTTTCTGATAAATGCTTTTTTTGGTTTGCTTCGGATCTGGATTAATTTTTAATTCTATGTATCTTCCTGTTTTTATAGGACTCGACGTAAGTTCTAGTTTTTTCCAATTTTTCTTGTTAGATGATAGTTCAAGACTTGGATGATTTTTTTGTTCTTCTATTTACGTAAAATTTATATTTTTTCAAAACAAAAACCCTCCTATTAATCTATAGGGGGGTCATCTTTATTTTAGTTGCAAAGAATTTGATTTTTTTACATCTTCATTGCAGCAGGGACTTTTGGAAGTCCTGGCATTGTCATTACCGCACCAGTAAGTGGAACGATAAATCCTGCGCCTGCGGATAATCTTACTTCTCTAACTGTGATTGTAAATCCAGTAGGAGCACCTAATACTTTCGCATCATCAGTAATGGAGTTAGGAGTCTTAGCCATACAAACAGCTAAACCTTTGTAGCCCATACTTTCATATTGAGCAATTTGTTCATTAGCTAAGTCTGTATAAACAACTTCACCAGCACCATAGATTTTCTTAGAAATTAATTCAATCTTATCTTTGATGGAGTATTTATCATCTCCAATTGGATATAAGGCTTTAAAGTTAGATTTTTCATTATCTAAGATTTCTTTAACTGTGTTAGCAAGTTCTACTGCCCCTTCACTACCTTTTAAAGCACCTTCATTAAGTGCGAATCTATAGCCTTCGGATAAGCACCATTTCTTAAGTTCAGTAATTTCTTCATCAGTGTCACTTGGGAACCTATTCGCGGTAATAACAACTGGAACACTATAACCTTTCATATTTTCAGCGTGTTTCTTTAAATTACAAATACCCGCTTTCATTGCGGCAATATTTTCTTGATCTAAGTCTTCGAATTTCACACCGCCATGAAGTTTTAACGCTCTAACTGTAGCAACAATAACAATTGCATCAGGAGTTAAACCTGCTCTTTGGCATTTAATATCTAAGAATTTTTCTGCGCCTAAGTCAGCACCGAAGCCAGCTTCTGTAACAACAACATCAGCAAGTTTTAACGCTAATTTTGTTGCAATAACTGAGTTGCATCCATGAGCGATATTCGCAAATGGCCCACCATGAACTAATACTGGATTAGCTTCTAATGTTTGTACTAAGTTAGGGTTCATTGCGGCGTGCATTAATTTATAAATTGCACCTCTAATACCTAAATCTTTAACTCTAATTGGTTTTTCATCATATGTATAAGCAACAATGATATCTTCGGTTCTATTTAAGAATTCTTCTTCATCGTTTGAGATACAGAAGATAGCCATTAATTCACTAGCCACTGTAATAACGAATTCAGATTTATGAGTAATGGAATGTTTGGAATCTTTACTTGTCACTGTGATTTCGCGTAAAGAACGATCATTCATATCTAAAGCTCTTGTCCAAACAATTCTATCGGGATTGATGTTTAATAAATTGCCTTGGAAGACACTATTTTCGATAATCGCAGAGATTAAGTTAATTGTGCTTGTTAAAGCGTGGAAGTCACCAGTGAAGTGAAGATTTATATCATCGCTTGGGATGATTGTGGATTTTAATGCACCAACCGCACCACCTTTAACGCCAAATACAGGTCCTAAAGAAGGTTCTCGTAAAACAGCTAAGGAATTAACACCAATTCTTCTTAAACCATCGTGTAATCCAATTGTGGTTGTCGTCTTACCTTCACCAGCTTTTGTTGGAGTAATAGCAGTAACAAGAACTAATTTAGCGTTCTTTTTACTTTTTATATCTTTCATAATCGCAGTGTCGATTTTGGCTTTGTCCTTACCATAAGGAATAACGTATTCTTTATTAATATTTAATTTTTTGGCAATGCTATAAATGTTTTCCATATTTTTACCTCACTTACCATATTTGTTTAATAATTGTTCTTTATTATCAAACATCTCTAGTTCAAATTGATTTTTGAAGAATGTCACTTGCCTCTTCGCATAGTTTCTCGTTCTCTTTTTGATTAGTTCCTTGCATTCAATAAGAGAGAGTTTATTGTCTAGATAATCAATGGCTTCTTTATATCCAATTGCCGCTTTCGCGTTAATTGATAAATCATATTTTTCAAGCAGTGATTTTACTTCTTCTACTAATCCTAAGTCAAACATTTCATCTACTCTTTGGTTAATGTTTTCATATAATGCGTTTCTCTCAGGATTTAGCATCAATATTTTCACATCATCATAGATGAGTTTGTGCTCTTGCGATTCAATAGATCCACTCTTACTAATACCTTGACTACGTTTGAAGGCAATTGCTCTAATTACTCTTTTACGATTGTTCTTATGAATTGTTTTTGTGGACTCTGGATCAACTTCTAATAAAATCTTATAAAGTTCATCATTATCTAGTTTTTCTAAATCAGAAGTATCTACTGGGGCTTCTTCGTTAAAGATGTAGTCATATAAAGACGCTCTTATGTATAAACCAGTCCCACCACAAACAATGATGTTTTTATATTCTTTAGATAATTCATCTACTGTCTTACGGAATAAAGATTGATATTCCATAACAGAGAATGATTCACTTGGTTTTTTAATATCTAGTAAATAATGTCTTTGATAATATGGATCATCTTTAGATATTTTCGCGGTACCAATATTCATATCTTGATAAATTTGAAAAGCATCCGCATTAATTATCGGTGCGTTATATATATCAGATAAAACTTTCGCGACACTAGTTTTGCCACTACCCGTAGGCCCACATATTACGTATATCATGCATACATATTAACATTAAAAAAATGCGAATTTAACTTCGCATTTAATTAATTATATCTTTTATCGTTCTTAGAATTGATTTGGCCTCTTCCATAGCGATGTTGTAATTATTCACTAATGGATGAGAATTATATATCTCTAAGAGGTTTTTTCTTTCTTCTAACTTACTTTCATTCGCGAGTCTAGCGATCTCAATTCTTAATCTAGATAATTCCTTATCATTTTCCATGAGATTTCTTAAACGATAATACTCTTTGATTTCGGGTAATGAATCGATATCGTTTCTAAGTGATTTGGCCTCTTCGATAATCTTATCCATTAACGATTTCTCCAATCATGGAATAAGTATGGGATTCGCTTATCTTTACATTAACGATAGAGCCCACTAAAGAGATATCACCTTTGAAGTGAACAAGTTTATTTTCTTCAGTGTATCCTGAGAGCATATTTTCATCAGTTTTAGAGACACCATCAACAAGTACTGGATAGGTCTTTCCCACCATTGAATTTGAATGCTCTTCGATATGCTTTTCTAAGTGGGAAACAAGTTCTTTAAATCTTCTCACTTTTGTATCCTTGTCAACATTATCTTCCATCTTTGCCGCGGGTGTTCCACGACGTGGAGAATAGATGAATGTAAACGCAGCTTCATACTTAACAATATCCACTAAGGAACATGTATCTTGGAATTGTTCTTCAGTTTCATTTGGGAAGCCCACAATGATATCTGTGGATAAGGATAAGCCAGGAATCTTTTCTCTCATTTCTTTAACGAGATTAAGGTATTGTTCTCTAGTATATCTACGACCCATTTTTCTTAAAATCTCATCATTTCCGGATTGAACTGGAAGATGGATAAATTTCATAATATTATCGTATTTTGCAATGATTTCAATCATTTTGCTCGAAAAATCCCATGGATGAGATGTAGTAAATCTTAGTCTTGGAATTCCGAGTTTTGCCACTGCCTCCATTAAGTCAGCAAAGTCATATCCTTCATCTAAATCTTTACCATAAGCATTAACATTTTGACCGAGTAAAGTAATCTCTTGATAACCTGCCTCCACAAGTGATTTACACTCATCTAAAACATCCTGGAATTTTCTACTTCTTTCCTTACCTCTGGTGTATGGAACAATGCAGTATGTACAAAATTTATTACATCCATAAATGATATTTACATAGGCTTTGTAATGATTGTTTCTACAGTCATTTTTAAATTCCACAACTTCACCTTGTTTTGATTCAATGGAAACGATTCTTTCTCCTGTAGTTAAACACTCATAAACGAGGTCTAATAATTGAGCGATTTCATGTGTGCCAAAAAGCAAATTAACTTCTGGGAAAGTATTCATTACTCTCTTTAAGATTTCTGGTTGTTCCACCATACATCCACATATCGATAAGATAAGGTTTTTATTCTTTCTTCTTAGTCTTTTTAGATTACCAATTTCACCATAAACTTTATCTTCTGCGTTTTCTCTAACCGCACAAGTATTGATGATAATTAAATCGACATTTTCTAAGTCATCAGAATAAGTATAACCAACATCTTCTAACATCGCTCTCATGGTTTCTTCATCACGGACATTAGCTTGGCAGCCATATGTACGAATGTAGTATTTCTTACCATTAACGAGTTTCTTTAAATCATCTAAGTGAACAGAATGAGCAACACAAAAATTAGTTGCTTCTTTTTTACGAGAAGCCGCTTTTAATAAATCGGGAGTATTAATAATTTTTGTCTTCATATTATTTTTCTTCTAAATAGATGGTGAATATGTCTTTAGCTAATCCGGTCTGTTCATCCACATCAATCACTACTGCGGATAATAATCCTCTTCCATTTTCTGGTGGTTCAAACTTTCCAGACAAACCATACATATTCTTTTTAATGACACTATCTTTATCAAAACCAAGAACTCCATCCGCAAATCCAGTCATACCGACATCGGATATAAAGGCGGTTCCTTTTTCTAAAACTTTTGCGTCATTTGTTTGCACATGGGTGTGTGTTCCAAGTACAGCGGTGACTTTACCATCAAATGCATAAGCATAAGATTGCTTTTCACCCGTTGCCTCGCCATGAAAGTCGATAATATGGATATTTGAAGGTTCCATAGTTTCTAAGAGCTCTAGCGTGGCTAAATAAGGGGAATTGACCTCTTCATTTATAAATGCACTACCAAGGACATTCGTTACACGAATAGAAACGCCATCTAAATCAAATAAGGCTGTTCCTTCTCCTGGAAATTCATTCTTTAAATTTATAGGTCTAATTAATCGATCAACTCGATCAGCGTACTTAGTAATTTCACTTTTGGAGTTGTAATGGTTTCCTAATGTAATGACATCAACACCCGCTTCAATTAGTTCATCGTAGTGATGTCTAATTAAGCCTTTTCCGTGTGTCGCATTTTCTCCATTAGCGATAACGAAATCAATCCCATATTTATCCACTAAAGCAGGGACTTTTTCCTTAACCATTCTGCGACCGATACGGCCAACAATATCTCCAATAAATAAAATCTTCAAAATGTAATCTTTCTATGAAATAGTTTTAACTACTTCGCTGTTTCCACTGCGCGGTATTCACGGATAACGGAAACTTTAATTTGACCTGGATAGGTCATTTCATTTTCAATTCTTTCTTTGATTTCACGGGCTAATCTAAAGGCACCGATATCATCAATTTTATCTGGGACTACCATAACACGTAATTCACGACCGGATTGTAAAGCGTAGGATTGGTAAACACCATCATAAGATTTACAAATCTCTTCGAGTTGTTCAATACGTTTAATGTAGTTTTCAAGCATTTCACTTCTTGCGCCAGGTCTAGCAGCGGATAATGTATCTGCGGCTTGGACTAAGTTAGCAATAATTGATTTTGCAGGAACATCACCGTGGTGAGATTTGATAGAGTTAATAACAACTTCTGGTTCGCCATACTTTTTGGCTAAACGAGCACCAAGTTCCACGTGACTACCTTCGACTTCGAAGTCAACAGCTTTACCAATATCGTGCAATAAGCCTGCGCGTTTGGCTAAGTTTTGGTCTAAACCAAGTTCCGCTGCCATCATACCTGTAAGGTAAGCAACTTCCACAGAATGTTCTAAGGCGTTTTGACCATAAGATGTACGATATTTTAAACGACCAACATAGTCTAATAACTCTTTATTAATTTTTGGTAAACCAAGTTTGAAGGCGATTTCTTGACCAGTCTTATGAATGCTTTCTTCAACTTCTCTTTTACATTTTTCGACGATTTCTTCAATACGTCCTGGTTGAATACGGCCATCTTTAATTAAGGCTTCAAGAGACATTCTAGCGACTTCTCTTCTAATAGGATTGAAGCAGCTAACTGTGATAACTTCTGGTGTATCATCAATGATTAAATCAACACCACATAATTGTTCAATGGTACGAATGTTACGACCTTCACGACCGATGATTCTACCTTTCATTTCATCACTTGGTAACGCCACGACTGAAACAGTTTTGTCCATGGTGACTTCTTGAGCGAATTTCGCACAAGCCATACCGAGTAATTCTTTAGCTTTTTCATCAGCGGTTTCTTTTGCTTCATCTTCTTTGTTTTTGATGTAAGCAGCGATTTCTTGGCTGATCTTGCTTTCCACACGATCCATTAATTCGTCTTTAGCTTCTTGTGTGGACATTTGAGCGACCTTTTCAAGTTCAACAATAATACTATCGATTTTACCTTGAAGTTCCACTTCTTTCTTATCGACATCTTTTAAACGTCTAGTTAAGGTTTCGTTCTTTTGTTCAAGAGCGGTTTCCTTTTGTAATAAGGCAGCATCACGTCTATCAATGTTTTGCTCTCTTTGTGAGAGTTTGTTTTCTTGGTTGATAACTTCTTGTTTTCTTTCGTGAATTTCCTTATTGGCTTCTTGTTTCATTTCATACACAGCTTGTTTGCCATCAAGTTGAGCGTTTTTAGTAATGTGTTCGGCTTTAATTTCTGCATCACGGATAATCTTTTGCGCATTCTTGTTAGCTCTTGATTTCTTGAACGCTGGGATTAGAAAAACAATACCAGCACCAACGAGTAAGCCAGCGACAGCGCAAATGATTGGTAAAACCACCTGCATTGCGTCTAATACTATCATATAGTATTCCTTTCTAAGTCTTTAGACATAAAAATAGTTATTTTTAAAATATAACTACGTTACCTAAAAATCCCTAGTATTCCCATAGGGGTAAGGATTCAGATTATATATATTACAGGACAAACCTGATAATAAAGTTCTCAAGAGAGAATATATAGGTAAGTACCTTCCGACGGGTACAAAACTATTATACATATGCGCACATAACTTATTCAAACTAAAAATTAAAAAGGGAACCGAAGTTCCCATTTCTTTGTAGTTATGCGCGTCCGTTTATTGGATCGTTTGCGTGTTCGGTTGCATATGCTTCCATAGATGTAATTCTACCTTCTGACATGTCATCATGAGATTCAGTAGAACAATTATCTTGTAAGAACATCTTGAGGTTGAGTTTCATGCCAACACCTGGATTGATCGACATATTGATATCAATACCACAAAGTTTGCCATCTTTTGCATAAACAGTAACCGCTAAAGTTTTAAGGTCTTGGTTTTGTGCTAATTCGCCAATATCAATCGCAAAGTAGTATTTATCAACGGATGTCATTTGACCGCCATTATAACTTGTATTAGTTAGTTGATAACCAGCTTGATAGTTATAGTCTTGGATAATCTTTTCGTATTGGATTTGTCCGCCACTACTTTGAATATTATTGACTGCATTTAAAATGGTATCGCCAAAGCCTAACAAATCACTTAATAAGACTTTGATAATGTTATTTAACAAATATGGAGTTTCATATTTTGATTTAATTTCTTGAGTCTTTTTACCCATGCTAAACCACTTATCATAACGATAAATATGGAAAATACCAGTTTGTCCAATGCCAGAAGCACTGTTATCAAGGTTATCAAACATCAAATATGAATCTTTGCTGCATTCACCTAAAAGGCCGGTACTATAGTTAACAGAAACAATAGGGAGAACTGGAATATTAGATATGTGTGCTAAGACTTTTGTGCGGCCTTCCCAAGTATTTACTTGGATATCGGTGTTCATGGTCTTATTGCCACCTAAACTACCAATTGCATCTAAGAAGCCGCTATCGAGTTCAAAATCAATTGTGCCTTTCATGTGGTAGTAAGAGTATTTAGATGTTTCTAAAGCTTCTTCCACTAATTTGGAGATAGTTGATAAATCGATATAGGAACTATCTTCAGTTAAGTCATAGTATTCGTATGTTTCTTGATTAAAATCAAGAAGATTAATAGAAACGGTAATAGATTTACCACTAATATTTAAATTAGAGATATCTAAACCAGATAAAGTGTCTCCGCTATAGCGAATTTTAATCAATGGATTTATATCATCCATGCCTAAGATTGAACCACTTAAGCCAGCAGAGATTTCGCTATCAGTGATATTTAAACTAGTGAGAATGTCATAGTCTAAAAGTTTGATTAAATCAGCTTTATTTGCACTGTTTAAGATTGTGCTGATTGGATTGCTTTGTATGGATTCCATTAATCCACCGAAAATTTCCATAACATGCGGATCTTCACTTTCGAATAATCTCATTATTTTTTCAAATAATGAATCGAATGTAGCATAGTCAATTCTCGCATTTGTACGTGTGGTTGAAGCTCCACCATAGGAGAATAAAACTTTACCATTCATTTCTTCGGTATATGGTTCCGCATCCACTTTAATGTTGTGTGGGTAATTATCACGATCTCTAATGGTTAATTCACCTGCACCATAATCGAATGTGCGTTTGGTTTTTAATAATCCGTTTCCTAATTCAGATTCAGTTTTATCTCTTAAAGCAAAATGGAATGTACCTTCTGCGGAAATATCGTTTGTGGTTTCATCACCATCATCGACATTAACAGCAAAGCTGACGCCAAACTTATCTTGGTTGATTAAGTTTTCGATTGTAGTCACTAATGATAAAGCTGGATCTAAAGCCACATATTCATCTTTATTGAATGCCACTTCAACATAATCGGTTAATTTTACAGAAGCATTAATTTCTAATAAGCCATAAGTTAATCCGCTTAAAGATAAGGATTCAAGATGTTCATTATTGAAATTCACAATAATAGATATTTCGCCTAATCCTAAATTGAAATAATTAGTATCAATATCTAATGATAAGGATGTTTCAGTTAATGTGAAATTATGAATGAATACTGGTAAATCATTAACGATACTAAGAATCTTATCTAAATTGATTTCACTAGTTAATGAACTTAGTTTGTTACTAACATCATCTAAAGTATTGTTGCCTAATTTATTAGAGATATATTCCACTAAAGAGAGAACTGATTGCTTTTCGATAGAAACATTTAAGTTCTTTAAAGAAGCAAAGATTGTTTCATCTAAATAACCCGCTTTGAAATTGTAGGAACTATTATCGTAATCAAGTGTTAAATCAGCGGCTAATGCTAATTCATTGATATCGAAGTCTAATGTTCCATTTAAATCCATGAAGTCTTCATAGTTGGATTCTTCATTTGCTTTTTGGTTAATATCTAATTCAAGATTTGCTCTTCCTTGTTTAGAATTAACAATATCCATAATTCCATTAACGAGTTTAAATGCTGGTTTGAATTCTGTATATTTAGGAGCATCTTCCTTCAAAGAAGGATTCACTAGTGTTTCGATATCCTCTGCTAATGGATGGATATCTGTAATCGCAGAAATATTCATACCCATTAATGTAGTTTCAGGAAGTTCCACACCAATCATGTGATATTCATCATCACTGAGCATCTTAATGGCGATATTTTCATTGAAGTTGAATAAGAAGTAATGTTCATTTTCGGTTTTCACTTCTTCCATGTTGGCTAAAGAACCAGTTAATTCATCAAAGTTGATATTTGAGAATTCTTCTGGAAGTTGTAAATTCACACCAAAAGTTGGAAGCATATCCATAACATCAGTGATGTCATCGGTATGTAATGAGAAATGTGTATCAGCGTAATCTAAATAGATTGTGCTATCAAAGAAACCAATAGAAGCATCTAAATTCAAGTTACCCATTTGTAAATTGAGATCTGCTGCTAATTTGATATTCTCAATATCAGCAATTGAAATTTCTAAGTTTGTAATATTAATATTAATGTCACCCAAATCTAAATTAGCAAGACCGCGTTTAATAGATCTATTTTCTTCTTTAGCTTGGCTAATTGTTAAATTCACATATGAAGCAGTTAAAGCTTTACCATTCACTAAACCATCTAAGTATTTATCAGTTGGAGTATCTTGTCTCGCTGGTGGTTCTGCAAAAGCATCATTCTTAATTGTAGGCATCTTTTCTTCAGCTTTATGGTAGAAAGATAAAAATCCAGTACCCGCTCCTAATGAAAACACTGCGGTAAATATGCCTGTTTCAAGTAATATCTTTTTCCAAAGTTTCATACCTTACCTCCTTAATACACATAGTCAGTTTCCAAATCTGGAATTGTTTCTGTACTATTGTGGTAATAATCTATAACGTTAATTGATTCCGAATCATTTCTTCCCACAACATAAACGGTATATTTTTCATGTACCTTTAGTTGTATAAGGTTAAAGTTCGTATCAACAGTAAAAGTTAAGTGAACAAGTGAAAATGAAGGTGGTGATTCTAAATTAGACATAGAAATCATTTGTCTTGCATATCTCACTGTGGATTTTGCAGGATCGAGTTCTAAATCAATAACCAAATTACCATCTTTTGTTTCAATTTTTTCTTCTTTGACGGTTTGACCAGAAATTACATAGATAACAGGTCTATCAAGTGTTTTACCCCAAGCTTCTTCAAACTCCGCTTTGGTATAACCATATTCGGTGTCTTTGCTCCAATCAGCGGTACAGTTCTCTTTTGGATTGCTGGCTGTGTATCTGAAAACATTTTGTTCATCTTGATAGAAACGAAAACCACCCTTTTTAATCGCGGAATAGAAAACTGATTCACTATACCAACGATTGCCATCTCTAACATCATGACTGCATACTCTTTGCTTAACAATAGCAGCGGTAACATCACAGTGAGCTACGGAATGAGTGTGTTCTTCATTCGCGAATTTGAGCCAAGAGATATTTGCGACTTCATGGGGTTTGTAACTATCAACATTTTGATCATTGGAATATCTTTGCATCAATGCGTCATAGTCCATTTCTAGCGCTGTGTCGATTGGTGCGTCGAATTCATACGCTTTTGTGGATAACATCTTGCCTAGAATAATGCCCACAGCAAGTCCACCAGCGATACCACTGACAGCGACAATTCCAGTTATGACGGTATTCTTGATGATTACACTCTTAGGTAATTTCTGTCTTTCCTTTTTCATACTCGCAAAAGTATATACGTGTGCAATAAAAAGTGGTCCTACTCCTTTAAATATATTTAAGAGATATTTTTCTCTAACTCTCTCATTTGGAGAATTTTAATGAAAAGATTAGGTTTTTGGGGTATTATAGGGGCATGGAAGAATTAAAAACCATTGTTGGTAAGAATCTCAACTCATTAAGAAAACAAGCTAAATTAACTCAATCAGAACTAGCAGAAAAGTTCAATTGTACAGATAAAGCAGTGTCAAAATGGGAACAAGGAGCAACCCTCCCTGACCTCGATACTTTAAAGCAATTAGCCAATTTTTATGGTGTGACAATTGATTATTTAACTGAAGAAAAAAATATCAAAAATCCTCAGTTCAATCCTAAAACTGATCGCATTATTTTTATTAACCGTGTGACCATTACTTGCTTACTTTCATCTATTATTTGGATGATCGCAACAATCTGGTTTATTTATCCATTAGTGTTCTTAAAACAGACCAATGCTTATTGGCCAATATTCATATGGGCATTACCAGTTAATTGCATATTGATGATTATTCTTAATCGACTTTTCTTTAAAAGGAATAAGGATATCTTCTTAGTAGTTTGGACAATATTCTTATGGTCATTGTTAACTGCAATTTATATGCATTTCACTTTCTTTACCAAACTTGGTTATAACCTATGGATGATATTTATAATCGGAGTCCCCGCACAAGCGGTTATCGCTCTCTGGTATGTGCTCAAAAAAATAAGGCTCAGATAATAACGAGCCTTATTTTTCTTCTTTTTTAATCTTCTTCTTTTGGAGCGGATTTAATTGCTTTTAGTAATTCTTCAATTACTTCAGGATTACTCTTTAAGTATTCTTTAGCGGATTCTCTACCTTGAGCAATCTTATTGCCTTGGTATTCAAACCATGCACCACTCTTTTTGACGAATCCCATTTCAACTGCGCGGTCTAAGATTTCCGCTTCTTTAGAAATGCCTTGACCATAGATGATATCAATTTCACATTGTTTGAATGGAGGAGAGACCTTATTCTTAACAATCTTCACTCTACAAGAGTTTCCATAGATATCTGAGCCAGTCTTTAATGCTTCATTTCTTCTAATATCAATTCTAATAGAAGCATAGAACTTTAAGGCTCTTCCACCAGATGTAGTTTCTGGGTTTCCATAAAGGACGCCTACTTTTTCTCTTAATTGGTTAATGAAGATAACTGCGCATTCTTTCTTATTAAGAATAGCAGCAATCTTTCTCATTGCCTTAGACATAAGTCTAGCTTGCATACCAACCGAACTATCGCCCATTTCTCCATCAAGTTCTGCTTGTGGGACTAAAGCTGCGACTGAGTCGACAACGATTAAACTAATAGCACCACTATTGGCGAGCATTTCAGTAATTTCTAATGCTTGCTCACCACTATCAGGTTGGGAAAGGATTAATTCATCGATATTAACGCCTAAGTTCTTCGCGTATACAGGATCAATCGCATGTTCAGCATCGATAAATGCTGCTCTGCCACCTTGCTTTTGGCATTCCGCAATTGCGTGTAATGCTAATGTGGTTTTACCACTTGATTCAGGACCATAAATCTCAATGATACGTCCTTTTGGATAGCCACCAACACCGAGGGCTTCATCCAATAATAAAGATCCGCTTGGAATAACATCGACATCAACCGGTTGTCTATCACCGAGTTTCATGACGCTGCCTTTACCAAACATTTTTTGAATCTGTTTCAGCGTTTCTTCTAGGCTGATTCCATTTTCATTTTCTTTTGCCATATTTTGTACCTCTATTAAATTAATAGTGTTTATCGTTCAGTTTTTTTGCATTTTTTCTTAAATTTTTAATAATTTTTCTAATACAAAGTCCACTGCTTGTTGTTGAATTTCATTTCTATTACCTTTAAGTAATAGGCTATATACTTGTGCGGAATCTTTCGTCGCAATGCCAATATGGACTTCACCAACCGGTTTTCCTTCCATTGCGTCAGGTCCTGCATTACCGGTAAAAGATACACAGACATCTACCTTTAATAATTGTCTTGCATTATTAGCCATGTAATAAGCAATCTCTTTACTAACCACACCATGTTGGTCCACTAATGATTGGGGAATAAATAAAAGATTCACTTTTTCTTCTGTCGCGTATGTGACATATCCACCTTTATAAAATTTAGATGAGCCAGAAACAGAAGTAATTTGTTGAGCAAACAAACCACCAGTAAAAGATTCAACTGAACCAAGAGTTAAACCTTTTTCGGTTAAATATTTATTTACTTGTTCCACTTTCATTTTTCTTACCTAGTAATACATGTCCATATTTAACCATATAAACAACACCTGAAAGAACAGATGCAATTGTGCATAAATAAACAAAGATTTGAGCAATCTTTAAACTATTTGGCCAAGTTCCATCAAAGTAGGAGAATGGCCAACTATTTAGTAATACTAAAGAAACCGCAATCATCTCTAAAACAGTCTTTGCTTTACCAAAGATATTCGCGGCAATAACAACACCCTTTTGCGCGGCAATAAATCTTAAGGCATCAACAATAATATCTCTTGCCACTAAGATGATTGCGCACCACAATGACCAACTCATTTGGCCAGGTGCATAACTCGCAGGAACAATTAAAAAGATAACCATTGAGTTCACTAATAACTTGTCAGCAACAGGGTCGAGGAATTTACCAAGGTCAGTAACTTGATTATTCTTACGGGCTAAATAGCCATCTAAGAAATCGGTAAAACTCGCTAAGACAAAGAAAATAAATAATCCAAAATATAACCAGTTAATATTTGTTCCTGGAATATTTGGGATGACAAACGATGGATTAAAAACTCCAATAAAATAGAAAACAACCAAAGTGATTATCATAACCACAATAGCGATGATTCTTGAAAATGTAATCTTTGTAGGTGTATTCATGTTAACTCCTAAGTGAGTATCCGATCCTATAAGCCATGTTTTGTCTAGGACAATTATTTATCTAAGCAAATGCTTACCAATCTCAGTTTGGTTCCCTCGATTGATCTCCCCTACCAAATTTGGGTTTCTCGCTTGTGGGGTTTACCGCGTTCCACCTTTATGTTTCCATAAAGCTTCGTCACTGTGGCACTTTCAGGAGCTCCACCATAGTTTCCCTTAGGTCTTACTCCGCCGTCACGCACTCCTGCGTGCCTAGCGTTATCTTTTCCGCTAGCGCAATCACTACGAGCATCACAGCCCGTGCGAGCATGGACTTTCCTCTAGCTAATAGCCAGCAATCATCCAGATCGAATGTTATTTAATGTTATGAGGATTGAATCCGTTTTGCCACAAAAATGTTTCTAACGTGTTAATCCTTTTAATAAGATTGATATTGTCATCAGTGACATTATCAGTGGGTTTTATCTTGGAATATTTGGCTTTTAATTTACCAAGTTCTATTTCTATATTTGCCTTTTCTTTTTCTAATGTGGCAATGCGTTTCCTTAATGATTCAATTTCTGTGGATGACGCAAGGTAGTTAGCTTCCACTCTTTCATAATCCATAATGATTTGATCAAGGAACTTATCAACTTCATAAGGATCATAACCACGAGGTACACCTTTAAAAATTTTGTTACCAATTTGTTCTGCAGAAAGTACAAGCTTAATTGCCATAATAAAACCTATTATTTATAATATAGTAGAATATCAGTGTTTTCAATCTTTTTTCTTTTGAAAAAAGAGACATAGTGATATATTGTTAAAAAGATGAATAAAAAATTATCACAAGTATTAAAAGGTCATAAAGTGCTAGTCTTCATGGATTATGAAGGCACACAGTTTTCTCATGAGATGATTGCTATTGGAGCTATCTTAGTGGTCATCGATCAAAAGACCGGAAGAATCAAAAGAAAGAAAGCTCCATTTAAAACATATGTTAAAGCCCATAATAAAATTGGCTCGTATGTTGAAAAACTCACAGGTATCAATGAAGAACTCTTAAAACAAAAAGCTGTTTCATTCGATGCTGCGATGAAAGCATTCAAATCCTATTGTGGACTTAACTTCAAGAAAGCCACATTTATCACCTATGGTAATCACGATATGAGGATCTTAGGCCAATCCATTGCTTATAATTTGGCCTATCCAAAAGAAGTGACTTCTCAAATTCAAAAGAACTACTTTGATTACTCAGCATTTATTGGTGAATTCATTAGAGATGAAAAGGGCAATCCATTAAGCCTTCTTCATTTATGCGAATTGTTCCAAGTTCCAGAAGCCGGAACTGCACACGATCCAGAAATTGATGCGATTAATCTCGCAAACCTATATGATGCCTTTATCGAGAAGAAAGATTTGGTTCTTGATGAATATAGAAAACACATAAAAACTCATAGTAATAACTTGCCAACACCAATTCATAACATTGTTGTGAAATTAGCGTCAGGGGAAAATGTTACCGCAGAAGAGTTTGATGAAGAACTTAAAAAATACATAAACTAATATGATCAAATATCCTAACGGCACAAACTACCAACCTGCTCAAGAAAAGAAAAGGGTCTCCAAAAAATCAAAGGAAGACCTTTCTATTTCTGCGAGCAATAGAGGTATGGATTTAGAAAGTGATATCAATTTAAGTAACGAATGGTATCGCAATCAAGACATTGCCGTTATCACAAAAAGACCAACACCAATTAATATTGTTAAAGTTGATTATTCTCGTGGTGCAAGAATAACAGATGCTTATTTTGAAAAGCAATCCACCACTGACTACAACGGCATTTATAAAGGAAGATACATTGACTTTGAAGCTAAGAATACAAAGAGTAAAACTAGCTTCCCGTTATCAAATATTGAACAACACCAAATTGACCATTTAAAACGTGTTATTAGACATGGTGGAATTGCCTTCTTTATTATTCAATTTCAAAGTAGGCAAGAAGTATATTTATTAGATGCTTCATTTGTCATTAACTTCTGGGAAAATGGAGAAAGAAAATCCATCCCCTATGATGTCTTCTTGAAGGATGGAATTCTAATAAAACAAGGATATTCTCCGCGTCTATATTACATAAATGCAATTGAGCAAAAATATTTCAAAAAGTAGCGCAAAAACGCTATTTTTTATTGCAAAAAGTAGCTAATTTGCAGTTTTCACACATTGGTCTTCTTGCTAAACATTTATATCTTCCAAAGTGAATTAATTGATGATGTAACTTAATCCAATCTGACTCTGGAAATAGTTTCTTTAATTTGATTTCTGTTTTCAAAGGATCGGCCTTAGAATCCACTAAATCAAGGCGTTTAGAAATACGTAAGATATGAGTGTCTACAGGTAGGTCTGGAATGCGGAAAATTTCCGCTCTAATAACACCTGCAGTTTTATTACCAACACCAGGTAATTTTTGTAGTTCATCTTTGTCGCTCGGAACTACTCCACCATAGTTATCAACAAGTACTTTTGCAATGGCAATAACATTCTTGGCTTTATTCTTATATAGACCAATTGAATGAATTATTTCTTCAACATCTAAAAGACTCGCATTAGCAAGTTCTTCAAGAGTTTTGTATCTATCAAATAATACTGGAGTTACTTTATTTACTGATATGTCAGTTGTCTGTGCAGATAGCATAACCGCGATAACTAATTCGTAATCTTTGTTATAGTTAAGTTCACAACCAACGTTAGGAAACATTTCATCAAGATAAGATGATATTTCTTTTGTTTTATTTTTTATCGTCATCATCAAATTGGTCTAACCAAGGAGTCTTGGCGATTCTAATTGTTTCTTCTAAGTTCATGTCAGATTCGTTATTTAAAGAGGTATAGCCATCTTTTTCAATATCATCCCTTTCTGCCCATGAGAGAAGAATCTTATCAACAGAACGCAATGATTTCTTACCTTTAGAAAGAGCTTCTTTTAAAGCGTTAATAATTAATTCATCACTATAACCATAGCTAATCCATTCTCTAATACGTGAGAACTCCACTTGTGTTAAAGGACGAGATAATAGTTTTTCAAATTCTCCAAAGACATTTTGTAACATGTCATTAACTTGTTTAGAGTTTTGTTGTGCTTGTTCAAATGAAGTTGTCATTTGGAATTCTCGGAATAATTTCTCTTTTAATGGATTTAAAGAGGTAACTGTTTTATGTCCTTGAGAGACATATTCAATAAATCCTCTAGTTAATAATCCGTTTAATATAACATCAATATCCTTATGATTAAGTGTCATTTTTAATGACAAAATATCACCAGTGACAAAAGGATTACCTTGAGAAGTAAGGTGATCAATCATAAAGATGACAGCGAGTTCATTCTCGCTAATCTTCATTTTTTTATAGTTCTCTAGTAAGAGAAAACGGAAATCTATTGCTTCGGTAATCATGTGTGTTTCTAATGTATCACATCTATTAGATGTTTGATATTATATTCTTCAAAAAGTTTGTTTATAACTTCTTGGTCTATATTTTTTATTTTTCTAATGTCTTGATGAATTTTTTCAATATTGAGTTTTTCTAATAAAAAAATATTATTTCTAATTGCTAAATCTAATTCTTTATCGATACTTAATTTGTAATCAATAGAGAATCTTAAAGCACGGATAATTCTAAGCGGGTCTTCTTTAATTCTTAAATTTGGATTGCCCACCATTCTTAATATATGGTTAGATAAGTCTTTTTCACCATCAACATAATCAATGACTTCAAGGTTTGAATTCATATATAAAGCATTAACGGTAAAGTCTCTTCTTTTTACATCGATAGATAAGTCTTTAACGAAGCAAATCTTATCTGGATGACGACCATCTTCATAGCCTTTTTCTTCACGCAAAGTAGTTATATCAAATTTAACCTTCTTGTCGTTCTTATATGACACGCTTCCAAAACGGGCAAATGTAAATGAAGCATCAGGTAAAAACTTCTTAATATCTTCTGGTGTCGCATCAGTCACTACATCCATATCATCAAGAGGAAGATTGAGTAAGTAGTCTCTAACAGTTCCTCCAACTAGATATAATGAAAAACCATTTTCTGCAAATAGCTTATTAAGAGATAAATAATCTAATAATTTCTCATCCATAATGTAATTATATTCTTAATATAAATATAAAAAAATAGGATGTTACCTAACACCCTATTTATTTAAGCCCTTAATTATTTATTGAGTTTTGCTTTTAAGGATTTGGAAACTCTGAAGGAAATAGCACGACTCTTTTTAATAATAATACGAGTGTGTTTCTTTGGATCTGTTCCTTCTCTTTCTTGGCGTGTTTTTGGACTGAAGGCACCAAAATTTGTGATGTTGACTTCACGACCATCGAGTAATGCTTTTTCCATTAAATCGAAGCATACGTCAAGAGCGTTTTCGGCGTCCTTTTTGCTTAAATGAGCTTTTTCTGCGACTTGTTCAATCAAGTCACGCTTGTTCAATTTTTGCATTTCGTTTTTATTCCTTATAAAACTTGTGTTGATTATATCATGCTTTTCCATTTCTTACCAACAGATTAATTGGTGTCCCTTCGAAATTGAAAGTTTCGCGTAATCTATTCTCTATGTACCTTAAATATGAGAAGTGCATCCATTCAGCATTATTGACAAATAATACGATGGTTGGAGGCGCCGAACTCACTTGTGAACAATATAGTATTTTCACACGTCCCCCATTGAAGTTTGGACTTTGATTCATCATCTGTGCATCTTGGATAACTTCGTTAAGTAAAGAAGTTTTAACACGTGTGTAATATGCTTGGTGTACCATTTCTAATTTTTCAAAAATGGTATCGATTCTTTGTTTCTTAAGCGCAGAAACAAAACAGATAGGTGCATAGTCTAAGAACTTATATTCTTGTCTGATCCATTTTGTCATTTCACTAATGGTATTTGTGTTTTTATCAACGATGTCATATTTGTTAACAACAATGATGATCGCTTTATGTAAATCAGTAGCGTATTGAATGACATGTTTATCTTGTTCAGTAATACCTTCTTTACCATCTAAAACAAGTAAAACAATTTCACTTCTTTCAATAGCTTTTAATGCGCGAATTGCGGAATATTTATCGATAGATTCATAGATTTTGCCACGTTTTTTAAGTCCTGCGGTATCAATAACAATGTAT
Source organism: Bacilli bacterium (assembly GCA_016298185.1). Classification (GTDB taxonomy): domain Bacteria; phylum Bacillota_I; class Bacilli_A; order RFN20; family CAG-826; genus RUG13091. The sequence goes on from JAEDDA010000004.1 coordinate 45,953, forward strand.
TGTTTATCACCCTTAACAAATGGTGTATCAATTGAGTCTCTAGTTGTTCCAGAGATATTGCTAACAATAACTCTTTCTTCATTTAAAATAGCGTTCACTAATGAGGATTTACCAACATTAGGTCTGCCCACCATACAAAAAGTAATTTTGTCTTCATCTAATTGATCATCTGATTCAGGTAAGTGTTTGATTATTTCATCTAATAAGTCACCAATACCGATACCATGTGCACCACTAACGATGTGTGGTTTTCCAAGTCCTAAACCATAGAATTCTTGGGCATCAGACATATGACTTCCTTCATCGATTTTATTAACCGCTAAAATGATTGGCTTTTTAACCTTATATAGCAACTTAGCAACCATGCGATCATCAGAGGTAATTCCTACTTTACCATCAGCCACAAATACGATGACATCAGCCTCTTCAATTGCGATTTCAACTTGTGCTCTGATTTGTACTTGGAAAGGTTTATTAGCAACCTCAATACCGCCCGTATCAATAACAGAAAAAGAATGGCCTAACCATTCGCATTTGCCATATAGACGATCTCTGGTAATACCAGCTTCATCATCCACTATGGCGTGGCGCTCGCCAATCATACGATTAAAAATCGTTGATTTGCCAACGTTTGGACTTCCAACAATAGCAACTATGCCTTTTGGCATGCTTCAGCCGCCTCTTTTTCGGCAATCTTTTTATTAATAATTTCAATAACTGCGTTAACAACTTGTTCAACAGACATATAGGATGTATCAAGAAGAATTGAATCTGCAGCAGGTTTTAATGGAGCAAAGTCTCTATGAGAATCGATATAATCTCTCTTTCTGACATCTTCTTCAATTTCTTCTAATGTGCATTGAATACCTTTAGAAATGTTTTCATCATAACGGCGAATGGCTCTTGTTTCTACGCTAGCGATTTGGAATATTTTGACATCAGCGTCAGGTAGGACATATGTTCCGATATCTCTTCCATCCATAATAACGGAATGCTTTCCCGCCATCTTACGTTGTTGTTCTACTAAGAACAAACGAATATCTTTATATGATGCAATATATGAAACATTACCGGAAACACGTGGTTCACGGATTTCTTTAGAAACATCAATATCGTTACATAAAACAATATGACCTGGTTTTAACTTAATTGTTACTTCAGGAATTAAAGCCACACAAGCTTGTTCATCTTGGCAGTTAACACCTTTTTCCATACAGTACCATGTAAATGCACGATACATCGCGCCTGTATCAATATATGTGTAACCCTTAATACGCGCGACTTCTTTAGCAACAGTAGATTTGCCAGCTGCGGCTGGCCCATCAATAGCAACAGTAATTTTCATATTATTTGCTCCAAACTTTAATTCCAAAAACAACAATACCTGCGACTAAAAGTAATATGGCACCGATAATTAATGTCCATTTAACAATGGTGATGGTTCTTTGTCTTTTAGCAATCGCTAATTCTTGTTCATTTTCATTGATAGATTTAATAACTTCGTCCATAGGTAAAGTAGATGTTGTATCTTCACCTATAATTTCGACTTCTGTGTTTGCGGAGGATTTAGGGGTTTCTAAAGTGGGTGCCTCTTCTTTAATAAGAGAATTTCGGTAATCTTTAAATTTTTGAACTCTTGAAATCGCCATAATCCCTATTTGTATTTATTTTATAAAAATAAGAAGAGGATTTGTAGAGAAAATTGGTATAAATTAAATTACTTTATGAATTATTGAAACAAACAACCGAATAAGATATAATTTTTAATACAAAAAACCAAGGAGGAATTTTCGATGGCAAAGAAAAAATTAAAAATCGACCAAAGCTTATGCATCGGATGTGGTTGCTGTGCAGGTACTTATCCAGATGACATCAAAATCAATGACAATGGTTTAGCAGAACTCATTGCAGAAGAAGCAGACGAAGAAGCCGTCAGTATCTGCCCTGTTGGTGCAATTTCCGAAGCGGAATAATGATATAGAAAAACCAGGCCGCTTAAAGCCTGGTTTTTTTATTGCTTTTTTTATTGATTTTCACCAATTTTATCTATCACTCTATGTAATCTCTTATATAAGATGAATGTGATAAGGACCACAATCGCATCTTTCATCGCATTAAACGGCACACCGACATACGCCCAGAATGTCCATCCTAAAGATGTGATTCTTGGATTTGCCGCTTGGCACATACCTAAGATTGCTTCTTTTGGGAATCCCATCATAAAGATATAGAAGTCTAACATTAAGAAAGAAGTTATTAAAGAAGAGACTAATACTTGTATTGCGGTAGAAATAAGTAACGCAATAAAGGCTCCTTTAACACTTCTATTTTTCTTATACATAAATGCGGCAGGAATAATAAATACGGATGAATAAATAAAGTCAGCAAGTTCACCAACACCCATTGTGCTAGTAAATGGCAACTTAACTAATGTTTTAACTAAGATAACAAAGAAACCACTAAGTGGACCATAAGCAAAACCAGCAATTAAAGCTGGAACTTCATCGAAGTGGAACTCTAAAAATGCCGGGAAGAATGGAACACCAAATGTTAATCCTGGAACAATATAAAGGATAATGGACATTGCAGCAAACAAACCGGTTCTTGCAATGAACTTTGTAGTAATCGGATTTTTCTTTTTTGCCAATTTGGCGAGCATGAACACGCCTGCGACTACGATACACGCAACCGCAATTACTAATCTTGTTAAATCAAATTTATTCATAAAAAATAGACCCAATCAGGGCCTAAAAAACACTTCTTCCATCCAGACTTTACTGTCGCCACTGGAATTTCACCAGTTCCTGCCTTTCGGCTCGTGGGGTTTACCACCGGTCGCGTTATTCGCTGCCCTGAAGCGGATTTATTATAACTCTCTATATATAGAAATGGTATTTATTTTATCAATTTATTGTTCTTCGTGATCCATGACTTCTTTCGCTAAAGAAAAATATGCTAAAGCACTAGAACTTGAAGGTCTAAATATAGTTACTGGTAATCCTTTAGAATTACTCTCGGGAACAGAGGTATTTCTTGGGATTTGCGTTAAGAAAGTATTCTCTTTATATAAGCCTCTAATTTGAGTGGATGTTTCCACACTCATATTTGTTTTTGAATCAAACATTGTTAATAAAACACCTTCAATACCTAAATCAGGATTATAGGTGGATTGAATTCTAGAAACAGAGGCAAGCATCTGTGCAGCTGCTTCCATAGCAAAATACTCACATTGAACAGGTATTAAAACTGAATTAGCAGCGGTTAAAGCATTAATAGTTAAGAATCCTAAACTTGGTGGGCAATCAATAATGATGTAATCGTAATCTTTTTTAATTGCCGCAATACAATTCTTTAATAAGTGATATGGTTCTTCTATCTTTCCCTCAATTACTTCATCTAAAGTAGATAACAATAATTTGGATGGTAAAACATCTAAAGTTTCTAAGATTGTTTTTTGAATAACTTTGTTAATATCTTCTTCAAGATTTAAAACATCAAAAACAGTCTTATCGATAAGAGCGATGTCAATACCTAGTCCACGAGAAGAATTACCTTGTGGATCCATATCAATAAGAAGCACTTTACGATTAAAGTGGGCTAAAGAAGCGGATAAGTTAATAGCGGTTGTTGTTTTACCAACTCCACCCTTTTGATTTGCGATTGCAATAACCTTTGCCATATTGATATTACTATAGCATGAAAAAAGAGACATTATAATGGCTGTCTCTTTATATCGGTATATTGTCTTGGATATTTTTTATTTGTTTCCTTATCTTTAACGATATGAATTATTGCTCTCTTTTCATGAGATTCAGGTAGTTCAAATTCATATATTTGACCGATACGACAATTAAGTCTTCTTAATGCTTCTTTAGAGGCATTGATTTCTTCTTCATAACCTTGTCCTTTTAAAGCGATGAATGAACCACCAACTTTAAGCATAGGAACTATAAGTTCTAATAAGATGTTGAGTTGAGAAACCGCACGAGCAGTTGCGTAATCAAATTTCTCACGGTTATTCTTTGCGTAATCTTCTGCGCGATTAGCAATTCCTTCAACCTTAATATTTTGTTGTTTAGCAAACTCTAATAAGTGATTGATTTTTTTAGCGGTTGAATCCAATAAAGTGACATTCGCATTAGGCCTTAAGATCTTAATAACCATTCCTGGAAAACCAGCACCAGTCCCTACATCAATTATCGATTTATTTTCAAGGTCTAAATCATATAAAGCAAGAGCGGAATCATAAATCATTTTTTCCACGAAATCATCAGGATTTGTAATTGCTGTTAAATTGAATTTTTCATTAGTTTCAAGAGTGACATTCATGAAGGTTTCTAAACGATTTAATTGCTCTTTTGAACAACTAATTTTTTGGAAATTTAAAGCAACAAAAAGGTCATTGAATTTCATTAATTTTTCCTCTTGATATTAAGAATTAAAATGGAAATATCTGCAGGGTTAACACCACTGATTCTACTGGCTTGGCCGATGGTTAAAGGTTTGATTTTATTTAACTTACTTCTTGCTTCAAGCGCTAAACCGTCCATATTAAGGAAGTCAAAATCATCTGGAATCTTCATAGCGTCGAGCTTAGCCATACCTTCTGCTTCCTTAATTTGTTTAATAATATAGCCTTCATATTTAGCGATGATCTCAATTTCTTCAATTGTTTGTTCATCGAGTGTAAAACCATCTAATTCAGGAATAAATTTTGCAATTTCAGTGTATTTTACGCTAGGACGCTTCAAAAGTTCAAATGCTTGAACGCCACCTTTTAGTTCATTGAAGCCTAATGAAGATAGATATTCTTCCACTTCTTTTTTCTTACCTAAATAATGGTCTTTAAGAATTTCAATTACTTTCTCAATATTTGATTTTTTCAAAAGGAACTTTGAATATCTTTCTTCTTTAATCAAACCTACATTATGACCAATCTCTGTAAGTCTTAAATCAGCGTTATCATGTCTTAAAAGTAAACGGAATTCCGCACGAGAAGACATAAGTCTATATGGTTCCAATGTGCCCTTAGTAACAAGGTCATCAATCATAACACCAATATAGGATTGATCACGCCTTAAGATGAGTGGTTCTTTTCCTTCAATTTTTAAGCTGGCATTGATACCTGCCATTAATCCTAAACCAGCGGCTTCTTCATAGCCGGAAGTACCACATATTTGACCACCGATATATAGTCCTGGCCACTTCTTAATTTGGAGGTCTGGACCATACTCTTCTGGCACTATCAAATCGTATTCAATTGCGTAGGCATATTTTAAGAAAACAGCATTCTCAAAACCTGGTAAAGAACGCACCATTTCTTCTTGTACATTTCTTGGCATTGACGTCGAAAAACCTTGGACATAAATGCTATCTGTATATCTAGATTCTGGTTCCAAGAATAATTGATGTCTTTCTTTATCAGCAAAGTTAACAATCTTGCTTTCGATAGAAGGACAATATCTTGGACCAACACCAGTGATTAAGCCACCATACATCGCGGATTCACCTAAGTGTTCGCGAATGATGTCGTGTGTATGTGGAGTTGTATAAATTAGATAACAAGGTATTTGTTCTTCAACAGGAATAAATTCAGTTGTTTCATAAGAGAAAGCTAAACGACCTTTAGTTCCTGGTTGAATGCTACCTTTTGTAAAGTCTATAGAATCCGCTTTAATTCTTGGCGGTGTACCAGTTTTAAAACGAGTCGTTTGAATACCCATAGAACGTAAGTATGGAGATAATCCTTTGGATGGCTTTTCACCATCTGGACCTTCATCTAACACTTCACTACCACGGAATATTTTACTTTCCATATATGTTCCTGTTGTTAAGATAACTGCTTTAGCAGTGTATTCATTGCCACTTTCAGTCTTAACACCAAAAACATGTTTATCATCATGTAATAAAGACACTACTGTTTCTTCTTTAACAGTAAGATTTTCAGTCTTTAAAGCTAATTGTTGTAAATAATCTGGATATTCTAATTTATCTTGTTGAGCTCTTAAGCATTGTACGCCAGGACCTTTACCAGTATTTAACATTTTCATTTGTAAATAATGATGGTCAGCAGCTTTTCCCATCATGCCACCTAAAGCATCGATTTCTCTCACCACTATGCCTTTTGCGGATCCACCGATAGATGGATTGCATGGCATGTTACCCATTTTCTTAAAATTAATAGTGCACAAAAGTGTCTTGTGCCCCATATGAGCACAAGCAAAGGCTGCTTCTAGTCCAGCATGACCACCACCGACAACTATAACTTCGTAGTCCATTAACCAACACTACCATCCATATCCATTTTGATTAATTGGTTGAGTTCCACTGCGTATTCCATAGGAAGTTCTTTAGCGAATGGTTCAATGAATCCCATAATAATCATTTGTGTAGCTTCTTTTTCGCTAATACCACGACTCATTAAATAAAATAATTGTTCTTCACTAATCTTACTGATTGTGGCTTCATGTTCAATAAATGAAGAATTGTTTCTTACTTCATTTGTTGGAATGGTATCACTCTTAGAAATGTCATCTAAGATTAACGTGTCACATTCAACATGGCTCTTACAATTAGTTGCGCCTTCAATATGTCTGACTGTACCACGGTAGTTTGCGATACCGCCGTTTTTAACAATTGATTTAGAGATAATTGTACTAGTGGTATCTGGTGCTTCGTGAATCATACGGCTACCTGCATCTTGATATTGGTTCTTTCCAGATACCGCAATAGAAATACATAATCCTTTTGCACCTCTACCTTTTAAGATACAAGCAGGGTATTTCATATTCATTTGGCTACCAATGTTACCATCAATCCATTCCATTGAGGCGTTTTCATAGCAAACAGCCCTTTGGGTGACTAAATTGATGATATTGGTAGACCAGTTTTGAATTGTGGAATAACGACATTTAGCGCCTTTTAAAACAACGATTTCCACAACACCGGAGTGCAATGATTCTTTCGAATATGCAGGAGCAGTACATCCTTCCACATAGTGGATATCCGCACCTTCATCAACAATAATTAAAGTTCTTTCAAATTGACCGGACTTTTCATTATTAATTCTAAAATAACTTTGAAGTGGCTTGTCTAAATGAACTCCTTTAGGAACATAGATAAAAGATCCACCTGACCAACAAGCACCATTTAATGCGGAGAACTTGTTATCAGCGATAGGCACAACTGTACCAAAGTATTTCTTAAATAATTCAGGATAGAGTTTTAATCCCATATCTGTTGATAGGAAGATAACACCCTTTTCTTCAATTTCTTTAAGCATGTTGTGATAGACAACTTCAGATTCATATTGAGTGGTAACTCCAGAAAGGTATTTTTGTTCCGCTTCTGGAATACCTAATTTTTGGAATGTGTTTTTAATAGTTTCTGGAACTTCATCCCAGCTTTGGACTTCTCCATTGGCCACTCTATTGAAATAGGTAAAGGAATTGAAAGCTATACCAGATAAATCTGGTCCATATTTTGGTAAAGGCATAGCCCAGAAAGCTCTTAAAGCTTTTAATCTAAATTCAAGCATCCATTCTGGTTCGTTCTTGTATTTAGAAATGGCTCTCACAACATCTTCGTTTAAACCAACTGGGGTTTTAACAATGGTGAGGTCTTTATCCTTAAAACCGTATTTATCGTTTTCACTTTGGAATTTAATATCTTTTGCAGCCATATTATTTTCCTTTCAAAATTGCATCCGCGGCATTCCAACCAATAGTCGCACATCTAATACGTGCGGCTTGTTTAGAAGTGTTAATGAAAACAATAGCTTCCTCTAAAACTTCTTCATCAAATGGTTGTTCGTGGATCATATTGTCGTATTGTTTGATGATGTTTTTTGCTTCTTCAATATTTTTACCTTTTAATAAGTCACACATAATATCTGTGGAAGCGGTAGAAATTGTGCAAGCGACACCTTCAAAACAAGCATCTTTAACAATATCATTTTCTACAAGTAGAAAAATATTTAAATCATCTATGCAATTATCGGAATGCATATGAATCTTTTCAAACTTATCACTATTTGGTTCGTGTTTGTTTGTAGGATTGGAGTAATGGTCCATAATGATGGAACGCATCATATCATTAATTAAAGTAAGCATCTAATATATCTCCTCCATTAATCACAGCATCGACAAAAGCATCGATGTCTTCTTTACTGGTATATAAATAAGTAGACATTCTGCATGTAGCAGGAGTACCTAAATAATCATTTAAAATCTTTGCGCAGTGTTGTCCGCTTCTAATAGCGATGCCCTTACTATTTAATAAGGTCGCTTCATCTTGAGCAAAGACACCTTTTCTATTAAATGTGATAATGCCATTTTTAGCATTCTTATTATAAATAATAATATCTTCACATTTTTCTAATTTAGATAATGCGTATTCGCATAATTCTCTATCATGAGCATGGATATTTTCCACACCGATTGATTCAATGAATTCAATCGCCGCTTTTAAACCTAAGATACCAGCGATATTTTGTGTTCCCGCTTCAAATCTCATTGGAGCATCGTAAGGAACCATTTCAATATCTTTATTAAAGGAGATATTCATTCCTCCTCCAACAAAGTATGGATTCATCTTTTGTAATAATTCATATTTACCGATTAGACAGCCAATACCTGTAGGGCCACACATCTTGTGTCCAGAGAATGTTAAGAAGTCGATATCGCTGTCTTTGAAATCAACTTTCATATGTGGAACGGATTGCGCTCCATCCACAACTAAGATTGCGCCATTTTCATGAGCGACTTTTGCGAATTCTTTAACATTCACAACATTGCCTAAGACATTGCTGATTTGAGCAACGGAAATAACTTTAGTTTTATTTGTAATAATCTTTTTAAGATTATCAACAGTCAAACATCCATATTTATCTAATGGAATGAATTTAATAACCGCTCCTGTTAAATGGCTGACTTCATACCAAGGTAATAAATCAGAAGCATGTTCATTTTCACTTAATATGATTTCGTCACCTTTCTTAAGGAATTGGAATCCATAAGATAAAGCGATTAAATTAAGACTCATCGTGTCTCCAGAAGTAAAGACAACTTCTTTAGCATCTGAATTAATAAAACGCGCTACTGTTTCTCTGGTTTCTTGAACCTTTTTATCCATATTAAATAAAAGGTCATAATCACCTCTATGATGATTGGCGGTTTCTTCAGAATAATATTTCACTGTAGCGTCAATAACACATTGAGGCTTAAAGGTTGTAGAAGCATTATCTAAATAGACAAGAGGATGACCCTGCATTGTCTTGTTATTAAGCATAGGGAATTGTTCACGTGTTTTCTTAATGTCGTACATATTACATTTTCCCTTCAATTAAATCAGTAATTTGATCCTTTAGTTCTTGTTCTTCAAAACCTTTAATAATTGGTTTTAAATAACCGAAAGTAATAATGCGTTTTGCTTCATCTTCGCTTAAACCACGAGAGGTTAAATAAAAGATGTGTTCATCATTTATTTTTCCAACGACCGCTGCGTGGCTAGCTTCAACATCATTTTCATCAATTTTTAAAATTGGTTTTGCTATACCTGTTGAGTTCTTATCAAACACCATGATTTTAGCATTTTGATGAGCTTTGGAACCTTTCATACCATTGAAGATTTGACCAATTCCAGAGAACACTAATTTAGCATCATCGCGGACAACGCCATAGTTATCCATCCTGGAATATGTATTTAAAGCGTTGTGATAAATATTCACATCAAATTCCTTGTGTTGGTTCTTTTCGGATAAAGACGCTAAATGCCATCTACAGATAGAGTTTTCACCATTAAGATTAATGACGACATTACATTTAGTATCGCCAGTAATAAAATCAGCGAAATATGCTTTAAATTCAGAGTTTTGGTCAATATTTGCACTAATTTTTAACTCTTTTTTGTCAAAATGCATGAGAGAAGCAACATTAACATGACTATTTTCATTCACGTCAAAATGTATCTCATCAACATTTTCGTAATTGATTAAGATTAAATCAAAATCTAAACCTGCTTGTAATCCAACAATAACAGATCCTTTTTTATCTTTGAGGTCTAATAAAAAGTGATTAGAAGATGATTCTAAAACAATAAATTTATTCTTATTTATGTCGAAGTTAGGGATTAATCTTTCCATTATTTGATAGCTTCCTTAACTGCACAACTTCCGATAGAAACAGTATTCATATCAGGTTCATCTTTTTGAATTTCGATACCGAGTTCTGTTTTGATGAATTCGTAACCGGTTTGATCGATACGTTTGATGTATTTTGGATCACCATCAATGACGACTTTTCCGTTCACTACAACAACCGCTCTTGTAGGTTGGATTAAATCAAACAATCTAGCATAGTGAGAAATGACCATAAAGCCCATTCCTTTTGCCTTTAATTTGTTGATGGAATCCGCAACAACTTGGATAGCGTCAACATCTAAGCCAGAGTCGATTTCATCAAGCATCGCGATTTTTGGATTTAAAAGCAATAATTGTAAGATTTCATTTCTCTTCTTTTCACCACCAGAAAAACCTTCATTTAATGATCTTGTTGCAAGGTCGAAAGGCATCTTTAATTCTGCGGTGGCATTATTGAGTTGCTTATAAAACTTATAAGTACTCACTGGAGTTTCACTTCTAGCGTTAACTGCAGCACGTAAAAAATCACTGTTGATAACGCCTGGAATTTCACTTGGATTTTGCATACCGAGGAACAAGCCTTTTTTCGCTCTTTCATCAGTGGTCATTTTTAACAAATCTTCATCATCAAAAAGAATAGTTCCTTCTGTGACCTTATATTTTGGATGACCCATAATAACATTTAATAAAGTGGATTTACCATGACCGTTTGGTCCTAAGACGGCGACGGTTTCACCTTCGTTAATAACTAAGTCGATTCCTTTGAGAATTTCCTTCCCATCAACTTCAGCGTGTAGGTTTTTAATAATAAGTTTAGACATAACTCTTCACCTCAAATCGCACCTATTCTACAAACTAAGAAATAACAATGCAACAAATACGATAAAGAAAATAAGCAATTAATGCCGATTGGACCATTACTAAGTAAAAGTCTTAAATTATTGTTGCATTAAAAATCAATAATATTTAGAATATTAACGCTATATTTCAGTAAAAGGAGTACGAAAAATATGAAAAAAAGTAAACTAAAAATCTCATTAGTTACTAGTTTCATTGCTTCTATGGCTTTAGCCGCTTGTAGTTCATCAGTCACAAAAAGTGATAATGATTTAGTAAACTTCAAAGCGTATGATGGAGAGACCGACTTATCTATCTCTATTGATGAAATCTATAAAGATTATATGAAGTCCTCCAGTGGTATTTCCAAATACTACGATCAAGTCTTAGAAGTCTTAATTCGCAACGCTTTCCAAAAAGACAAAACGGGAACAGGTAGTTTCTTTGGTGGAAGCGATGTCAAATTAAAGAAGAATTACAACAAGATTCTCTCTGAAGCGAAAGACAGTGTTAAAGGCCAAAAGGATACAGCAAAAGAAAACGCTAAATCCAACGGTACCAACTATTCAACAGAATGGAAGGCTATTTTGGCAGAAAAGGGAGTTAAGGATGAAGAAGAACTTCTCCAATACTTCATTTATAAACTAGAAAAAGAAGAAATCGAAGATTGGTACTTCGACAATCACGAAGAAGAAATTAAGAAAGAATACTTAGGCGTTGATAGCACAGGTGCTGCCACCGCACAAAAAGTTTCTTCTAGATTCCCATACCACGTCCGTCACATCTTAATTAAAGTTGAAGACGGCGCTAGTGATTTCGTCCGTGGTACAGTTTCTGCTGACCAAGCTAAAGCTCTCTCCAAAACAGTTGAGTTATTAGCACAAGGTACATTATCATTCGGTGAAGTCGCCGCTATGAAGAGTGAAGATAGTTCCAACTCATCTTATGGTGATGTCGGTATTATGAC
>JAEDDA010000046.1 GCA_016298185.1 Bacilli bacterium
GACCGCAAAAGTCTTTTTGTTTGATTATGCCTTCAAATAGAATTTCCTAGTCAAATAAAAAACGACTCCCTTAGGAATCGTCTTAAATTAATTAACCTTGTATGGTTTGACTTTGGTTATCAAATTCTACAATTTCACTGACCTTACTTTCGACAGAATTTGTCATATTTGTAAATATTGCAGTGAGTGCGACGGAAACAGTCAAAAAGATTGATAACACCAGGATAATTCCTAATAATTGTCCTTTTATTTCAGACATAAAAAACTCCTTTCTAATTGTAGTAACCTATTACGGTTGTTCTTTGTATGGAAACTCGCATGTTTTCTTTTGACATAATTAGGGGTTTGTAATCTTTGGCTAGAACATAAGTGACTTCATCTCCAAACAAGGGATAATAGTTATCCGCAGAAACAAAATCGACATTATATTTACTTTCGATATAACTAATAAAATCACCATCTAGCATTCCATGATCACTGATGAGATAAGAGATAGTAACTGACTTAGCATCTAAATCACTATAGAGAAACTGTAAAGAAATCATATCTCCGGAAAATAAGAAGAACATCGCCACAAAAACCATAGAGAGAATGAAACTAATTTTATAAGACATTAATCATATCCCCCATTACCGAAATAATTCCAAATGTTAATAAGACAGTGATTGCTCCTGCACCTAATAACGGGAAAGAGGATATGCTTCCCATGCTTCTTTCCTTCGCGTCGATTAAATCCATTTGCTGACTTTTAGATAGTTCTTGAAATAGATTTCTGAATTGATACATATGGAGACCATTTTCTCCTTCGTCCACCATTTGGTAGATACTCATCATGACATTACTAGCAACATTATTTTTGAATTTATTTGCGAAGTTAATAAATGGTTTCACACTTTTATCATTATCTATCTCAATAATGAGGCTTTGGATTTGTTCTTCCATCCAGGGAGATGCATACGCAATTAGAGACTGAAAAGCTTGATAAACGTTATAAGAATTAGTGATAAAAAACTGAAAATAACTAATTATCGCAATAAATTCATGTTCTCTTTCATCTAAAATGGCCTTTTTCTTTTCTATATAGCTATTAATAATTAAGTAATTAGAAATCACTAAAGCAATTAGTCCCACAAAAGCAATCATGATTTGTTTTAAAAATATGGTAAGCACTATCGCACTAGCAATAATTGCAATATTAATAACAGCGATTAGAACATACTCTTTCACTTTATTCGCGGATATAAAGTCTAGTAAATCATTGAATCTTTTCAGCATCGTTCCACCCCCTTATTTGCAATTTGCTCATCTTGCTAATCGCAATGTGAATGGATAATAAGCAAAACAAGCAAATCGATAAAATGCCAATAGGATAAAATATTTGCTTTGTAATCGTGCTAAAGAATTGCGTTAAAGCAAATCTCATAAAAACCATAATGCCTAAAGTAAGTAACCAGAGAATGGTAAACTCCACCATTTTCTTTTTCGTAATGCTTTTACTAATAGAGATATATTCTTCAATTAATCTCACTTCCTCTAATAGATGATGAGACATTTCAAGGATGTTACCGCCTTGTTCTTGATAGATATTTATTAGATCCACAAATAAAGAGAAAACATGGAAGCGAAAATACTTATTTATGTGTTCTAACTTATCTTCTTGAGAAAAGGCTTCGATGTTCTCTATTGAAGAAATAAAACTTTCTGGCATTACTTGAAGTGATGATTCATAAGCGGAACTGACAGTTCCTTTTATTGATAAAGAAACGATAAATGTATTTATAAAGTGATAGCATTCATCGAAGCGCTTAATCTTTGTTTCATATTTTCTTAATAAAGGTTTAGCGATAAACAGAAAATAGAGAATTGAGATAGCTAAAACGACCGCTGCAATAATGTAATTGTTGCTAGCAACAAAACTAGATATTCCTAAAACGATAGAAATAATAATTCCGATAGTTAAAACACTATTCATTTCTTCTCCTTTATAAACGTCTTAATAAAAGTCTTATTTTCTTTATAATCTAGAATTTCTAAGACTTCGTTTCTTATTGGGTAAAACTTTTTGTTCTTATAAATGATCGTTTTATTACCTTGGATATCAAATTCTGCCACTTCATCAATAAAGCGTTTCACATGACCATCACTATCTATTTCTCTTTTTAAATAAATATAAAAACGGAAATTATAATAAATATCAGTTAATAGAACATCAAAGTTTTGGCTTTGCTCATTCATCATCACCATTCTCGCAATTCGTGTTGGCATACTATTTATATCAAATGCGTGAATTGTGGTTATTATGGGGTGACCAGTCATCGCGGAATTTAAGACTTCAATCATCTCTTTTCCACGAGATTCCGCGACAATAAGCCAATCAGGATTGCTTCTTAAAGCGTTTTTCACAAGTTCCTGAATACATGTTTCTTTGTTATTTTCATCGGATTGCCAAATGTTAATATCTAGTTCATTATCTAAAAACAAATTATCGAGTTCTAAAACATTATCAATAATAATGATTCTCGTATAATCTTCTAAAGAAGAAATAAGGTATTTTTGGAATTCGGTTTTACCACTACCAGTGATACCACCAATTATTAAGGAGACTTTTGATTTTAATAAAACATCAAATAAAGAAATGAGTTCGGCATTTAGAAAGTTAGGATCATTTTTAATAATTGGTTTTTCACTAGCAATGCGGATAGAAAACGTTAAACGCTTTTCATTGTTCCTTCTTCCAATGGAAGGATGAACTGCGTTAATGCGGTATTTTCCAAAAGAAACATCGAGTTTCGGGTTTTGGTAAGAGAATTGCTTTTCTGAAAGATTAGCAATTTGTCTAATAAAGTCTTTCGCTATATCTTCATTTACTGATATATCCGCTTTCTTTCTTCTTAATAAATTATGAAGATAATAAATGGATTCCCCATTATAAGAGATATCAGTTATTTGAGGATCATCTAGCAAAGGACTTAGGAAGGAAGAATGTAAAGCAATATAGAGCTTTTCTTTATCCATATTAGTTTTTATGAATGTAAAATCTCATCGTTTTACTATAGTCATCAAAGAGAGTGATTCTTGCGTTTAACGTCACTTCAACTGCATTGCAATAATCACTTCTACAAATGGAATAATCACCTTGGTCATAATAATACAAATCTAGTGAATATCGATCAGTGTATTTATAGATAGACTTATCAACATATGAGGTTAATTCATTAAGTAGATATTCCCTATCAAAATATAATATCGGTTCACTAGTGTCTTGGACCAAAGGAATTGATGCTTCAAATATGGATATCGGTATGTTAAACATCACGCGATTGATACCGTTAATACGATAAGTAAAAGTAAAGAACTGCAAAGACAAAATACCTATCGTAATAGATAACAAAATATTACCCATTTACGGTTTCTCCTATTACGCAATAATCGGAATTAGAACAATCACCGATGAGCCTTTGATTGTTCGTATATCTCATATTCCAAGTAAATGATGTTTTACTATACCCAAATTCGGAAACTACAATAGAAAACTCTTGGTCTAATAATGATTCACATTTGTTCTTTGGTAGGTAGAAATAACTTGTGGATTTAAACCCGGGTTTAGCTTCTAAAGCCATTTCTAAAGTTTCGGGTTTTACATACATTACGTTGGGAAACGCAAATAAAACACCATTATTTTTCTTAATTGTTCTTAATGGAATATCAAAATAAGGCACCACCTTTTCGTTATCTAAATATGGGAAGATTCTTAAGAAATCCGTGAAATGTAAATGCGCAACACATCCCGGAAAAGATTTCCCGCATTCATAGCTAATAAAAGTGTCTTCTAAAGATAAGCGATAATAGTTATCAACATTAAAATAATCTAATGTTTCATTAAAGCGAATTTTTTCACTGTGATTAGTACTATACTGATCAGGATCAACAACTATATCATCAGTCACATAATAATCATTTATATAAAGTTTTGGATTAATAGTTTTCCTTTCTATTGGCTTTATATTAAATGAAAAAGAATGTAGCACTTCTGAATTAGGATTAATAAACTCAATTAAGACTTTTAACCCCCTTTCAGTAAGACTTGATTTAAATGGTAATAAGAAGGTTAATGTATATTCACTACCTTTTATAACATCATGACTTTTCTTTACTTCGGTCTTAATTAATAATCCATCCACCGTTTTAACAGTCATTTTTTCCACTAATGATAAGACGGTTTTCTTGACCTTAACTTTTCCTGATAAAACATAATCTTCCGCCCCTTTTTCAAATGACCCGATACATGAAAAGTTCGTGGTGAAATATGCTTCAAAAAGTCTATTATTGGATCCCAAAAACGAAAGTGAAAGAATCGGCAAAAGCATCAAGAAACATTTATTTCGCATTATTAAAAGCCTCCAAGAAATCTTTCATACTTTGTTTCTTGATTCGATAAAAAGTAGATTTGCAATATTTGTCCTTCCACCAATTGGGATAATCCTGATAGAAGAATTCGTTATTAATAAATCGTTGTTCCAAATGATCTAGTTTAGCGTAAGCATCTTTTACTCTTTTAATGTAAATGGAAAAACTATATTTATCGCTCTTACTTTCATTCAGGTTTTGCAAACAGCGAAAATACTTCTCCGCAATATCACTAACACTACTTTTTAAATTCAGATAACTATCATCTTTATTTGTGCAGTTCATTTATTTTCCCTCCTATTAGACTTCGTTAGTCATAAAAGTGAGAAATTTTTGCAAAATATTTTTTACTATTTTTCTTAATCTACGATTAAAAATTTTTATCAATTCCGTAACTTCTTAAACAAATAATGCAAAAAGAGATTATTAGTTCTTTACTAAAATCTCAAAAAACTTATAATAGG
>JAEDDA010000047.1 GCA_016298185.1 Bacilli bacterium
GTTTCCCCACTAGATCCTAAGTCTAGCGCGTCTGCCAGTTCCGCCATAGGCGCAGTAATATTATTTAATAATAAGTAATGGTTTGTTTCAAGTCTTTTAGAATAATGAAGTTAGCAATTAGGAATATCTTTGTTATCTAAATAATATTGTTTTAATTCAAGAGGAGTATATCCTCTATTGCATGGCATCTTTGTGTTATTAACTATCTCTTGCAATAACGCTACTACTGAGGTGAGTTCTTGTTCATTAAAATCATATCCCCATTTTATTAAGCGCTTTGTTATTTCTCCTAGTGGTTCAAAATGAGATTGCCTAGATAAATATCTTATTGTCTCAAATATTGTTTCTAACGTAGATTCCACTTTGAACTTTGTGTTTTTAGATAATATAGAAGATAAACCATCTATATATTTCTTATTAAATATTTTCCAATATTCAAATGAAGAACAATTAATAAACTCTTCTAATGTATTAGGTATATAAAAGGGTTTATCTTCTTGAAGAGAAAAGATAAGTTCGATATCTTTCTGGTTATACCAATCATCCGCGATTAAATATAAATTCTTTTTATATGTGGTCCATATTATATATTTCTTCGTATATTTCCCATTTCTTGTTCTAATATCTTTAAGAAAATCTTTCTTTAATGATTCTGGATAATATTTTTTAAAAATAAGAAAAGCACTATCGGAATCAATAACACCATATAGTCTTATACATCCGATATAGAACTGATAATAATGTTTAGGTAATAATTTCATAATTTAAGAATAATAATCCACAAGTGGTTCAACACTTATATAATATTCAATTTTGTTTCATTTTTTTGCAACAAAATAATAATTGAAACAAATCCATATATTCATATACTTAAAAGCATGAAAAAGATTATCTTTGTTTGTCATGGAAATATATGCCGCAGCGTAGCCGCGGAATATATTATGAAATCATTAACTAATAACTTTGTTATTGTCTCAAGAGCAACATCATATGAAGAAATAGGTAATGATATCTATCCCCCAATGAAAAGAGAACTATTAAAGAGCAATATCCATTTTGATAGACATTATGCGACTAGGATTGATTATAAAGATTATGAATCTAGTGACTATATCTTCTATATGGATGATGAGAATAGATATATGTTAGAGAGAATGTTCCCTAATTCTAATAAGATATATCCAATATATAAATATTCTAAGAATATCTTTGAAATAGAAGATCCTTGGTATACCGGTAGATTTGATCTAGTGGTAAGTCAAATAAAACAATGTGTTAAAGATATTCTTGCTAATATAGATATAGATAAATAATTATTACTAAGAAATATTATTAACTATTTTAAAAAGAATACTCATAAGTCTATCTATTGGACTAGGTGGTTTTCTTTATATATTAATGATTATTTATATACCATGTGAATTTACTGAGATGCTTTTGACTAAATTAAGATATAATTCCACAGAAGAAGAAATGGATGCTTTAATGCCATGATTTTAGAAAAATAACTCGAACGTTCGCTAGTTCGATTTTTTTATGCCTGTAAAACATTAACGCTTACTACCTACCGATATTAATTGTTATTTTCATTTTACTAAATAAATAAAAAACACGCACCACTAAGTTGCGTGTAGTTTTTATTTCTGGTGCCGTCTATCGGAATCGAACCAACAACCTATCGATTACAAATCGATTGCTCTGCCAATTGAGCTAAGACGGCATTTCACATGGTGGACACTACAGGGATCGAACCTGTGACCTCTTCCGTGTGAAGGAAGCGTTCTCCCGCTGAACTAAGTGTCCAGTTTGGACGCTTAAATATACTAACAAAAGCGAATATAGTTTGCAATAAGAAAAAAGACTGAGTTTTTCACCCAGTCTTTCTTGGTTTAATTTAAATTAAATTATTGAGCGCTAGAGACATTGACTTTAATGGAAGAGAAGCCAATGTTACCGCTTGAAGCACTTGGACCAACAGTAATTGTTAATGTACTAGCATTAACACCACTGATGGTAACTGTTGCTGGAGCGGATGTTCCAGTAGCAGAAACTGTACCAGAAGAAACTCCTATATCAGATGGTTTTAATGTTTTAAGAGAACCGACTTCTAATGTGACACTATTGATTTTTAAACCGCTAGCGGCACTAATGGTAATTGTGTTCTTTGCGTAGCATCTAATGGTTTGGCCATTGTCATAATATTTTGGTGCATTGCTACCATTTCCACCTTTGCTAAAATCAACACGCGCGCTTGTGGATTCAAAACCTGCGTTGTCAAATGTTTCACCATCATTTAAAGTACCAGCGAATGTAAATGAGACATCGATTGAACCATCGCTTTGTTCTTCTTCGGAAGTCACTTCTGGTGAGATTGTTTGACCAAATAAATCAAACGTTGTGTAACCACGAACTACACTGACATATAATTCAACGTCTGTTGCTAGTGATGTATCATAATAGCAACCATATTCTTCATCATATGTTAAGCCTTGACCAGCAAAGTCTTCAGCGACTGCATCGAAGTAATCACCTTCAGTGACTAAATATGCACAGTAATATGATGAACCATCTTCTTCATCAACATAGAGATTAGAAGCAACGAACCATTCGCCATCTGGATTGACAGCATTCATAGTAATTCCACTGCCTTCTAATGTTTGTTCAACAACTGCGGTTGGGAAACCTGTTTGTTTTTCATAACCTTGATTAAGAAGTGTTTCTTCATCGATGTATTGTGGAATAGACACTGAGATTGTGTTGCCAGCTGCGGTTTCTTCAGTGGCTTCTTCATATTTATAATCAACACTGACAAAGCCAACTTCATTGGTCTTATCATAGGAAATGTATACTTCTCCTTCGTATTCGGATTCGGTGTATTCAAATCCTGCTGCGACTAATTTGTCACCATATCCTTCTAAGACATTGGTTTCATTGTCATCATAAATGAGGAATTGGTATAAACCAAAACCACCCCAGGAATCATCGTAACCATAAGTGAGTGTTTCTTCATTTAATTCGACATATGGTAAGACTTCACCAATATATGCCACCATGGCATCTTGGACTTCTTTAGACCAATTTGATTCTTCTTTTTTACCTTTTGGACAGGCAGTCATCAATGGAACGATAAGCGCCAATCCAACAAATTTGAGAGCGTTATTTTTCATATACGTTTTTCTCCTTTTTATATATTTTTCTTATATGTTTTATATTTTATAGGATATATGCGTATGCGTATATACTTTTCTTTAAACATAATATTAAGAAAAAAGAACCCATTTCTGAATTCTTGTTTACTTATTTGGTGGGCCTAATTGGACTTGAACCAGCGACCTCGCCCTTATCAGGGGCGCGCTCTAACCAACTGAGCTATAGGCCCAACTGCTTTTTGACAGCGTTATAAATATACAATAACGATTAATTAAAATCAATAATAAATATATAAAGAAAAAAGGAAGGAACAAATTCCCTTCCTTTTAGCACGACTCTTAATAATGATATCTTTGATATCAGGATAACAAGATTAACGTTTGCTGAATTGTGGAGCTTTTCTCGCAGCTTTGAGACCGTATTTCTTTCTTTCCTTTTTGCGGGAATCTCTTGTGAGCATACCAGCAACTTTTAAGGAAGAACGATCACAGCCTGCTTCTAATAAAGCACGAGCAAGACCTAAACGAATTGCACCAGCTTGGCCGGTGAATCCACCACCTCTAACTTCAGCTTTAACATCGTATTTGCCTTCGGTACCTGTGATAACGAGTGGTTGCTTTAAATCTAACACTAAGGTTTGATGTGGCATATATTCGTTAACATCGTGACCATTGACGACAATTTTACCTGTTCCAGAAGTCACATAGACACGTGCGACAGAAGATTTTCTTCTACCAGTGCCGTAATATTGAAGATCAGCTTTCTTTGCCATAGCTTGCTACCTCCTAGTATTTGAGCTCAAGAACTTCTGGTTTTTGAGCTTCGTGTTTGTGGTCGCTACCGCTGTAGACGAAGAGTTTCTTTTCGATTTGACGGCCAAGTCTTCCTTTTGGAACCATGCCGTGAACACATCTCTTGAACATTTCTTCTGGGTATTTTTCGACCATTACTTTAGCGGTTCTTGTTCTAAGACCACCATCGTAACCAGAAACATTGTAATATTTCTTGGTTTCTAATTTGTTGCCAGAGAGGCTAACTTTTTCACAGTTGATAACGATGACATAATCACCACAGTCAACATTTGGTGTCCATGTTGGTTTATTCTTACCAATTAACACCTGAGCCACTTGAGAGGCTAATCTTCCTAATGGTTTGCCTTCAGCATCGATGACATACCATTTTCTTTGGATTTCGTTTGCTTTTGCAATAGTAGTTTGACGTTGCATAACTTAAAATCCTCCTTTTCCAAACTAACTCTGTCTTTACCGGGGACTTCGCTAATTTAGCTTTTGTGCCGAGTAAAATCATACTTTGATAGGAATATATTGTCAAACATAATTTATAAATAA
>JAEDDA010000019.1 GCA_016298185.1 Bacilli bacterium
TATCGAAAAATATTGAAGGCTCAGTCCAACAACTGGGCCTTTTCTCTTTTTCCAATTCCAATCTTTTCATTTTTTGGGTGTACGTGTATAATAAGATTAGTAAAACGTTTTACTTATTTATACGTAATTCGAAAAAAATACTTTACTGAAGGAGATTTTTTATGAAATTAGGTAAAATCATTCTTCCAGCATTACTAGCCATCGGTGCAGTAAGTGGTTTTGCATTTGCAAAGCAAGCGGAAGAAAAACAACTCGCTCCAGCCGCAGCGTTAACATATGCTGGCGATTATGAAATCGATGTCGGCATGAATGTTAAGGCATCTAGTCAAGCAGGTCAAACTTGGTCAGAAACAGTCTTCTGGCTAGGTTTACAAAGTGGCGATGTCTCTCAAGGGGATTACATTGCTGTTAGATTAAAATCAGAAAGTACAACTGGATCTTATTTTGACTTTATGCCAAATGTTAACGGAACAATTTGGAAAGTCCAACTTGCCGAAGCAAATGTTTTTGATTCAGATTTGGGTGGTGTGAAAATCATTCCTGCCGTTGCAGCAAATGCTGGTGTTGCTCAAACCTATGCTGGTGGTAGACACTATGATTTCGCAATGCACATTGCACCTGCTGATGATGTTTGGATTTGTGTACCAAAAACTTCATTTACAAGAAATCATTCCGAGAATTCAGTTACTGCTCCTGAATGGAATTCAGGACTTTGGGCAATCTATTTTAGATTCTATGGAACCACATATGATAATATCAACTTCAATATTGGTAATATCTATTCAGCAAACATTGATAGCGATGGCCATTTAGTAAAAAAGACATGTCTTGTCAATTGGGCTGATGTTGCAGATAGTTCTACAATTCATCCAGACTTTAATCCTCAATTGATTGATTTGACTCGCAATAACTTAAACTTAGTTCCAGCAGCAAAATTTGTTCAACAAATTGAAAATGTTGATGCTTGTAACGCAACACAAGCAACAGCTGCCTATAACAATTTAAATGAAACATATAGTGGTTTAACCAATGTTCAAAAATTCTATTTAGATGAATACCAAATCTATGACTATGCTGATGGTGATACAGGTCATACAGGTGGAAGAGGCGTTGCTTATTCTGCTTCTGCTAAATGGGCACAAATCTGTGCAGCAGCAGGTCATGCTTCAAGTGCAAGAATTCTCTTCAACAAGAAGAATGACTCAATCGTCTTAACAGTTGCTTTGACAAGCACATTAGTGCTTCTTTCAGTCGCTGGTGCATACTTCATCATTAGAAGAAGAAAATTACAAAAATAATTATTATTTATAATAAATAAAGAGAAGGTGGTGTCTCCACCTTTTCTTATTGGTAGATATGAAAAAGATTTTATTAACATTATTAGGATTATCTTTATTAGCGGGAAATCTGCTATACCTTTCTAATGCCAATAAAAACATATCTATTTCAAAAGCGGATTCCACTCAAGCGGAACTATTGTTTGGTCATGGAACTGCAGGTGTTGACGAGTTCTATAATTACTGTCCTTCTATAATGGAAGAAAGCGATGGAACTAGACATATTTATTACTGCACAAATAGAGATGCTGGCGATGTTACTGACTATGTTGGTTATAGAAAAGGAACACTACAAAATGATGGTTCTTATTCTTGGAGTAGTGAAACATTAGTGCTTTCACCCACAAGTGGTATGTGGGATTCAAGACATACATGTGATCCAAGTGTTATCAAAGGATCATTTAACTATTTATCTCATAACTATTCATATTTAATGGCGTATTTAGGCTGTATCACAAGTGATAACAGCAATAACGAAGTAGGATTAGCGGTGAGTGATAATCCAATTGGTCCTTGGACAAAAGTGGATTCATTAAATCCTTTTGCTCATTTTACTGGTACATCAGGATATGAAGGATGGGAATGGGGATATGGGCAACCAAGTCTTATATCTATAGATAAAGCAGGAAAAGTATTATTTACATTTACCGCAGGTGAAAAGAGTGGCACTCATGTTTATGTTGAAAAATGGGATTTATCTAATCTTAATTCACCATCTCAATTAGCCAGTCGAAAACAAGTTGGTTTTACTGGTTTAACAAAAGTAGATGGCAGCGGTGATTCGGTACTCAATAACGTTGATTTTGCTTATGACGAAGCTAGTGGAAGAATATATGGCATTAGAGACAATCATCCAAGTGCAACAGCGTACCCAGAGGTCGCTACCGCAGCGCAGCTATTTTATGTTGAACCACATAATAGTGATAAATCCATCGGTGGGAATCTCTTTAAATATGCAACATTTAAAGTCATCAAAGATATCAATCAAAGTGTTTCCGGTTTAGCAAGAAACCATAACTGTGGATTAGTAAGAGATGAATATGGTCATTTAAATAATCCATCACAAATAGAAGTAGTTATTACTGATGGTATTGAAAATAGTAATTGGTGGTCCGCATTAGCGTCTTATCGTTTATATTCATATAAAGTGGATATCAATAGGACCACAAACGACTATACAATTGATGTCGGTGCTAATATCACATATACACAAACAAGCACTGACTATTTAGCAACATTTAGAATGTTACCAAATGATAATAACTGGTCTAGTGGAAACGCGATTGCTTTAAGAATTAGAAACAATACTGGTATTGATACTCCAATAAGAATGGCGTTTAACTGCACAAACGATTCGAGAAATCGTGTTATTTCTAACACTGATGAATCAAAGAAATATTATTTATTATCTAAAGAAGGAACATTGAGCGAGTACGCGTATCGCACATGGGATGGAGATGTTTGGTTAAAGCCAAACTTTGATGGTTGGCTCATTATGAAAAAAGATGACCAGGTTACGGATACTTCTTATACCAACCAAGGAACATTCTCTTGGAATAGTATCTATGCGATGTATTTCACTATTCAAACACAATATGATTCTTACGCAAATTATGATGTGGGAGATATATATTGTTGTAACTTTATTTCCAATCAAATGAAATTAGTAAAACCAGTACTTCAATGTGGTTTGGTGGATGCTAGTAACACGAGTAATAACTTTGCAAAAGATTATTATGGTGAATACGTTAATATCTCTAGAAATAATTCTACTTTTATCCTAGTGGTTAATTTCATTGATCAATTGATTAATGTCAATACGTGTGGTGATACATCATCAATATATGCGACATTATTGAGTCAATATAATTCACTTCATAATAATGGCTTATTCTTATCATATTTTGAAAATGCAGTGATATATGACTATGCCTATGGAGATACAAGTCATAGTGGTGGTTTATCTAGTCAATATATGGCATCCGCAAAATGGGCGGAAATCGTAAGAAGAAATACTAATCAATATTCTAACTATATGAACTTTATAAATAACTCTTATACACCAATCCTTTTAGTGGTTATCGCATTTATCATTTGTTCATCACTTGGACTATTTATATTTATCAAAAAACGTCATTAATTATTTCGACAAAAATAGAGGTGAATTAGAGAAAGAAATTAACTTTCTCTTTTTTTCGCCTTTAATTGTTATTAAAATATAGTTAGTAAAACGATTTAGTAGGTATTATTTTATGGCCAAACTATCACTACAACACATTTATAAAATTTACGACAATGGTACAAAAGCGGTAAATGACTTTAATTTAGAAATCGGAGATGACGAATTTGTCGTCTTTGTTGGTCCTTCTGGATGTGGTAAATCCACAACTTTAAGAATGATTGCGGGACTTGAAGATATTACCGCAGGTGACTTTTATATTGATGGGCAGCTCGCCAATCAACTTGAACCAAAAGATAGAGATATGGCGATGGTGTTCCAAAACTATGCTTTATACCCACATATGACCGTTTATGAGAATATGGCTTTTGGATTAAAGATTCGCCACATTCCTAAAGAAGAAATTGATAGACGTGTTAATGAAGCCGCGGCTATTTTAGATATCAAAGATCAATTAACCAAGAAACCAAAAGCGATGTCTGGTGGTCAAAGACAACGTGTGGCTCTTGGAAGAGCGATTGTGAGAAAACCAAAAGTCTTCTTACTTGATGAACCATTATCAAACTTAGATGCGAAACTTCGTTCATCAATGAGAAGTGAAATTATTAGATTACATAACGTTTTAAAAACGACATTTATCTATGTTACTCATGACCAAGTTGAAGCTATGACAATGGGTAGCAAGATTGTTGTTATGAGAGATGGTGTGATTCAACAAGTTGATTCACCAATGAATTTATATGATTATCCAAGCAATATCTTTGTCGCGGGATTTATTGGCACACCTCAAATGAACTTCTTAGAAGCGGAATTATCATTTGATAAAAAACAAGATGTTGTTCTAACTATTGGAGAACAATCTATTGTTTGTCCAAAAGAGAACCTCTCTAAATTAGATTTATTGAACGTTTATTTAAATAAGAAAGTAAAAGTGGGTATTAGACCAGAACATCTCTTGCTTACTAAAGAAGAAGATAATTCATTACCAGTAACAATTAATATTGTTGAAGCATTAGGTAATGATTGTAACTTAATCGCCGAAACCAAAGATGGTTTTAAGTTAGTAATTAAGACTCTTAGAGATGATTCATTACGTGTTGGTGATTCTATACGTGTTAAGTTTGACTTTAATAAGATTCATATCTTTGATAAGGAAAGTGAAGAAACACTACTTCCAAGAATTCCCACACATAAGACTTTCTCCGCAGAAATTAAGAATGATGACTTATTGTTATTAGGTTATAAGATTCATTTAGGCGAAGCATTAAAAGAACAAATTAAAGATAACCAAAAGTTATTTATCACAATTAGTAATGACGCCTTTAAAGAAGGAAAAGACTTTGTTTTACCAGTGGTGAATAAAGAACAAATAAATGGAAAATGGTTAAATACGTTAGATTTTAAAGGTGAAAAATTATTTATTCTCACAGATGAATATTTCTATGGCGATAAGTATGAATTCTCTTTAAAACAAGAAGAATTAACCATTTATAATTCTTCCTTTGATGAGTTGTTAAAACCAGTTTCAAGAGAAAACATCATCGATGGAAAACTCATCCCAGTAAAAAGAAAGATGATGTTTGCTAAAAGAACAATGGTTAGTGAATCTGATTATGACCGTATGGTGGAAGAAAGTAACCTCAAAGGTGAAAAAATTCCAAAGAAATCATTTAAAAACGTGCGTGTCTTTAACTATTCCTTATTAAATGAAACATTTGTTCCTGGTGATGGAGATATCATTAGAATCTATTCCTTATTAGGAAAGAAATTCCATTTGCATGATGTGCGATTCTCCATTGCACCTAACGAAATATCTATTTCTGATAGCGGAGTCGCTGGACGTATCCGTCGTATCTTAGATTATGGTGATTCAAAATATTATGTTGTTGATGTTGATGGACAAGAATTAATTGTTCTTGATCAAGATAACAATAAAGTCGTGGATGACTTAGTGAATCTTCATATCAATGATGAAAAAATCGGTGTTTACGATGTGAACTTTGGAGTGAAACTATTATGAGTCATGTTACGATTAAAGATGTCGCAAAAGCGGCGAATGTTTCAATTACCACGGTTAGTTTGGTTCTCAATAACAAAGCAGAATCTATTTCTAAAGAAACAGTGGAGCTTGTTCAACAAGTTTGTCGTGATTTAAATTACCAAAGAAATTACTTCGCTTCTTCTTTAAAGAGCAAGGTGACAAATACAATTGGATTAATATTACCTCATCTCGATAGTGGTTATTATTCCCATATCGCTTCTTGTTTAGACACCATCCTCTTTGAAAAGGGATATACACTTCTTGTGGCAAGCAGTGATAACGACTTTGAAAAAGAAATGAATTTATTTAAACAAATGGAAGCTCGACAAGTTGACTATCTCGTCATTCTTCCATCAAGTAAATCTTTATTAAATGAAAATAAAAATGTCCTTCATGACGTTTTAAAACAATTAAGTATTAAATATGTCGTATTAGATCGTCGTACTGGATTTAACGATCATATTGAAGTTGTTAACGATGACTATTGTGGCGCTTCTTTAGCCGTGGAACATCTCATAAAATGTGGTCATAAACGCATTGCGTGTATTACAGGACCAAACAATGTCTCTTCAAGTGATGAGAGATTACGTGGTTATAAAGACGTTTTAAAGAAAAACGGTATTTCCTTTGACCAATCTTTAATCTATGAAGGTGACTATACTTTTAATACCGCAAGAGAGATTAGTAAGAAGATTATTAAAAGAAACGATATTGATGCGGTTTTCGCATTTAACGATATGAGCGCATACGCTTTATATGACATTTATGTGGAAAACGATAAGAAGATCGGAAGAGATATATCCGTTGTTGGATTTGATGATAATCCATTCTCTAGTTTAATATCTCCGTCTTTAACCACAGTGAAACAAGATATCCACTCTATTTGCTATAAAGCGATAGATGAATTATTAAAAGATAACTCAAAGAACAAAATGATTAAGATTTTGCCGACTTTAGTGGAGAGGAAGAGCGTTTGTGTTAAATAGAATTTCTTTAAAAAGCGCAGAAAGAAAAGCTTATGAAAAATCGCTAAGTGAAATTTCTCCATTAGCGAGAGTCCATAATAAAAAGAAATGGACACCAAGTAATGTTCAACTTTTACTCATGGTTTCTTTAGGTATTATCTTTATCGCCATATTTGCTTATTTACCAATGTTTGGTTTAGTTCTCGCCTTCAAGAGTGGCGATGGCTATCTCAATGTTATGGACGCCATCTTCAAGAGCCAATGGGCGGGATTTGCTAACTTTAAAGCTTTCTTTGAAGATCCGGATTTTAAAAACGTTATGACCAATACATTAGGTCTTAACATTTTGCAGTTATTAATTAACTTCCCTGCGCCAATCTTATTTGCCATCTTAATTAGTGAATTACCATGGAAGAAGATTAGAAAAGCGATTCAAACAATCACTTACTTCCCATACTTCCTTTCTTGGATCACTTATGGTGGTATTATTCTTACCCTTATCAATAGTGATGGTATCGTTAATACAATTCTTATTAATACTGGAATTGCTCCAAATGGTGTGGATTTCTCCACAGCCGGTTGGTTCTGGCCATTAATTATTGTTACTTCATTATTAAAAGGTTTGGGTTGGGGTTCTATTATCTATACCGCGGCAATTGCGGGTATTGATCCTCAATTATATGAAGCCGCAGCGATGGATGGGGCAAATAGATTCCATAGAATATTTAAAATTACAATTCCTTCAATTGCTCCAACAATCGTCCTATTCTTTATTCTTTCCGTCAGTGGAATTTTAAATAACGGCTTTGATCATATTTGGACATTCCAAAATCAAATTAACTTAGCCACATCAGAAGTCTTAGACACCTTCATTTATAAATATGGCGCGGTGGATATGTTATATTCCTATACCACAGCGGTTGGCTTATTTAAATCAGTGGTCGCTATTGTGTTACTCGGTATCGGTAACTTTGTGGCGAAGAAAACCACAGGAAGCGGGGTTATCTAATATGGTAGTACACCGCATATATAAGAAAAAACAACTGATGGTGGGTTCCACAGGTAGAAAACAAAGAAAGAAAGTTTTCGACTGGATTAACGTCGCCTTTATGCTTATCTTCGCAGCGATGTCCGTTTATCCATTAATTTACGTTTTAGCGGGTTCATTTAACGAAGGTGCTGATTACATCACCGGTGGTATTTATTTATTCCCAAGAAAATTCTCATTAGAAAACTATCAAGTCGTTATTAACGATATAAGACTTTGGAAATCTTATGGTATTACATTAGCTAGAACTATCCTTGGTACTGTCAGTGGCGTTATCTTTACCGCGATTGTGGCCTTTGCGATGAGTCGTAAATCATTATTAGGAAGAAATTGGATTTACCGTTTCTTCATCTTTACGATGTTCTTCGGTGGTGGTTTGATTCCATATTTCTGGGTCATTAACTTATTAGGATTATTTGATTCCTTCTTTGTCTATATCATCCCCGCTTTATTCTCTGTTTATAATATGCTCGTATTTGTAAACTTCTTTAAAACTATTCCAGAAGAGATTCACGAATCCGCGGTTATGGATGGGGCTTCTGAATTTAAAATCTTCTTTAGAATCATTCTTCCATTATCTGGACCAGTTATTTCAACAATTGGTCTTTGGATTGCGGTTGGTCACTGGAATAGTTTCTTTGACACGATGATTTATACCAGCAATAACAACTTATGGACTCTTCAATATTACTTAATGAAAGTGATTAAAGAATCATCAATGCCTGCGGCAGGTGTTTCTTTACCAATTGAATTATTAGAAAAGATTGCTCCAGAAACGGTCTCTTTAGCGGCGATTATCGTTTCTGTTATCCCAATCTTTGTGTTATATCCACTTATCTTAAAAACACTCACTAAAGGTGTAGTGGTTGGTTCTTTAAAAGGATAGAAGGAGGTTTCATTATGAAAATTAACAAAATATTCTTTCCTTTATTAATTTCTTCATTAGCACTTACAGGCTGTTTCAATGGTCCATCTAAAGAAATCAAATATCCGGATTTGCCTTTAACTCCTAGTGATAAAGATTCCTGGGAATACTTTAAAGATGAAAACGGTAATGTTGAACCTTGGACTATGGAATGGTATGTCAACGATTCCACATTTGCCTGGAACTCTTATGGCAGTGACCGAGTGAGTCAAATCTTAAAAGAGAAGACTGGTGTCACAATTAAATTTACTGTTCCAGTCACTGATGATGGTCAAAAATTGTCCACGATGATCGCGGGAAATAAATTACCAGATGTCATATCTGTCCAATGCTGGTACAACCAATGCTCCCAATTAGCGAGTCAAGGTTATCTCTATCCACTAGATGGACTTATTGAAAGATGGGCTCCTTCATTTAAAGATAGAGAACAAACTGATATTTGGTCATATTTTAGAGAAGGTGATGGATATACATATGGTGTTCCTAACTTCGCTTATTCTACAAAATACGTCAATGATTCCGAAAAGATGGAACCAAACGGTTGTTTGATGGTGAGAGAAGACTGGTATATTGAAGCGGTTAACGCTGGATATCCAATGACAAGCGCACAAAGCTTTATCGATGGATGTAAATATATTGCTTCTAAACACGGCGAAGCGATTCCATTCCAATTAGGTGCATTCACCAGTGAAGGTAACTCCTCAATCGATTGGTTGAGTCAATATTTCTGTTCCGCATTCGAAGATAAGAATGGTAATTATGTCGATACAAGACTCACTGATAATTATCAAGAGATGTTAGGTTTCTTAAATAGTTGTACAAAAGAAGGAATTATTAAAAACGCTAACTTCTCCGATAAAGCAGAACAAATTAGAACCAATATCGCTAGAGGCAAAGTATTTGTTTCTGCGGTTACTCCTCAAGATTATCAACAAGCTTTCTTAAACCTTTATTCACAAGGTATTAAATATATCCCATTAGTGCTCCGCAATAGCCATGGCGATGCCCCTATTCTTCAAGATATATCCGGAAATGGTTACTTATTAACAATGGTCACTAAGAACGCAAAACGTCCAGATAAAGTCATTAAGTTATTAGACTTCTTATATTCCGAAGAAGGACAAAGACTTGTCGCTTTTGGCGAAGAAGGCGAAAGCTATATTTGGAATGAAGATCACACCGCGATTGAGTGGAGTGATAGATACGTTTCTGGTATTAACGGTAACGCTGAAGACCAAGCTTGGATCAATACACTTGGTTTATATCAAATGACCTTATTAATGAACTTAGCGTATATCAATAAAGTCAAACCACTAAATGGAAGACGTGGCGTGGATATCTATATTGATAATATGAAACGTCCATTAACACCTTATTCCTATAACTTCAAACCAACATTCTTAAAACACGATACTGGTGATGCAAACTATTTCACCATCAGTACGAAATATAACAAGATTAAAACCAAATGGGCGGAAGCAATTGTTAATATCATCCGTGATAATAACTGGAAACAAGCCTACGATGACGCGATTAAATACGCGCAAAGACAAGGCTTGGATCAAGTGAATGAATTTTACGCAGTTAGTTATCAAAACACCAAACAACTCTTAGGTGTGGAATGGGGCTATCCAGCGAATAAACCAGGATACGTCCAGCCTAACACTGTGAGAAATAAAGGTGCAGATAACGGTGACTTTAGTTATTGGAGAGGTGACACATATGTTGACCCATTTGCCGAATAACAAAATCATTCTCGACACTGATATTGGTGACGATATTGATGATTCATTCGCATTGTTATTAATGCTTGAATCACATAAGTTTAACGTTTTAGGTGTGACAACAGTTTTTAGAAATACCGAAAAACGTGCCAAAATGGCGAAACAATTAATTAGATCTCTTGGATACGACCATGAAGTTTATGCGGGATGCAATGTTCCTCTTATCAGTCGTATCGATGATTTAATCCCACCTGAGATAAGAAAGAAAGAAGTCTTAGACGAAAAAGGCCTCTATCTTATTCCTCAATGGGAAGAATCAATGAAAGATGAAACCATTGGCGAAAAACACGCAGTGGATTTCATTATCGAACAAGTTCATAAATACCCACACGAAGTCACAATTGTTCTTGTGGGACCATACACAAATATGGCAATGGCCATTAGAAAAGATCCAACAATTATTCCTCTTGTTAAAGAAGTGAGAGTGATGGGTGGTGCTTTTGAGATGGACTTTGCGGAATGGAACGTTTTCTGTGATCCAGAAGCAGCCTATATCTTATTTCACTCCGGAATTAGTATTTATGCAGTCGGATTTAACGTTACAAGATTAACTGATTTAAGTGATGAACAAGTGAATTCTTTAAAAAACAGTCAATCTCCCACAATTAAATTAGTGTATAAAGCAATGCAAAAATGGTTTGCGCATTATGAATTTACTGTTCCAGTGATGCATGATCCTTTAACCATTGCTTCAATACTTGATGACTCAATTGTGAAGTTTGAGGACCATAAGATTGAAGTCGATTTAAATAGCCGTGGAAAAACGATTGAAAGCGATAAAGGTGCGAATATTCATTTTTCCGTCGGTGTTGATAAAGACAAGTTCTTCAAATTGTTACAAGAAATACTTCATGTTTAACGATGAAAGGAGAATATATGAAAAAAGTAATTACGACATTATCATCATTTCTCGTACTATCCGCATTAACAGTGGGTGCGGCCTTATCATTTAATGGCAAAATGGTCATGGCTACCGCACCTGAATTACCCCATGAAGGGGATTTATATGGAGGCGCTCATATTTCATTTAAAGCATCTTCCGAAACCGATGTGTTAGCCACAATTCATTTAGATAAAAATAATGAAGGTGGTTCCGACTTCTCCGGGAACGGTCTATTCATTCGTATGAAGAATAACGCCTCGATTAACACTTACATCAATTTAAAACTCAGATGTATGAATGGAGCGATGATCGGACCAAAACAAGGTGTTTATAGCACTTATTTAACCGCTAGTGGTTCAGAAGTCACTTATAGCGACATCGAATTAAGAAATTATTCCAACTATTTAATCTTACCTGCGAACTTTAATGGGTATGTTTATATGAATTATGCCACACAGATGGAAGCTACTTCCGATTCTGCGAAAGGCAAAACATTTAATAAATCTGTTGTCACCGCCTATTTTGAATTATCCGCGAAATATGACACTTATGCGAATTTCATCATTGGTGATATCTTTACTGATTCTCAACAAATTATTGATGGTTCTGAACAAACTAACGAACAATTCTTAGCTAACTTCCATAATGAGTCCACACAATATCTCAATATGGAACAAATGCCTCGTAGTGATGCTTTTGAACCAAGAGGTGATTTATTAGGTTCCGTCAATGTGAAAACCGATACCGCATATGGTGGTTTCCGTATTATGGCGGATGGCAAGAGCGCAGATGATGGTGTGTTTGTGAGAATTAGAAATAACACAAATAACATCACATATATGGTGACACACTATAATTCCAGAAATGGTGGTCGTGCCACAAACACCCCAGGACAAAACTATTATTTATACAATAGTGAAGGAACAGTGGCGACAGCTTATCAATTCACTGATGTCGATGCTGGCTACCTTGCTATTCCAAGTCAATTCAATGGTTTCTTATATTTACCTATTACCTCATATACAAACAATTTAGATTTCAATCCAAATATATTTAATAAGGATGATATTTACGCCGTTTACTTTGAAGGCGTCATGAATGATATGGATTTCGGTGACGTTTTCACTAAAACAGATACTTATTATGACGGTTCTGCAATTTATCCAAATGATTTAGCGAACTATTTCGCAAATGACTGGGGTTGTACTTTAACACTCAATGAAGGGCACCTTATTCCAGTCGTTCCTGAATTTGCTTATGAGGAAGTGAACTATTTAGGCGCAATTGATGGTGGTGTTGTCATTTCTTGTAATAGAGATAATACTAACAACACAATCGCAAAGGTCCGTATTAACTTAGCTTCCGCAACAGACTTCTCTTCCGCGATTGCTATTACAGTAAGAATGAAAGGTATCAGTGGTTCTTACCCATTCTTCTTTAGAGTGGTGGATAATGCTGAACATATTTCTGAATTACCAGCAAACAATGCTGAAAAGAAAGCCAAAACAGTCACATTAAGTGGCACAGTTAGCAATACAAATAATGGTGGCAATGACCACTCCATCTTCTATCCAAGTGGATTTGATGGAAACTTAGTGGTCCCATTAGAAGTTTTAACCTCTTATAGTGGTACCGCAAACTTGCAAAGTATCGTGGCCTTTGAAATTGGTATTGCCGTTTTCTATGATTACGACTTTAAAGCAGCTTTTGGTGATATTGGATATATCATTGAAAGCACAAAAGAAAATGTCATCGTTTTTGATGCCTCCGAAGCCACATTCGATACAGCATTTACAAAACATGAATACGCTGAATACCTTAACTTAGAACGTTATAGAGAACCAAAGAACTGCCCTTGGATTGGTGATGTGAAAATATTAAATAGTCTTTTATATCCAAATGACACCGAAATGAGAAAGGAAGTCACTTGGAATGAAGGCGATAACGCTTGTACTTATGAAGCCAGAGAAGATGGTATGTTCGTTCATATCGGTCCATTTGAAGTTGGCCACCAATACGGTTCATATATGTGCTTACAAATGCCTGAAAAAGGTGTCACTTTAGACCGTATGCAATGGTGGAAAATGAATGGTGAAGAAAAAGTATACGCCAAAGGTATTACCGCTTATGTGAAAAACCTTTCTAGAAAAGAAATTGGTTTAACACTTCAATTCGATGAATATACTGTTAGTAATACATATGAAAGATGGTGTCTTACTGGATATCCCGCCATGTATTACGCATGGGATGTGAACACCAACGCGGAATATACATTCTATTGCAAAAGTGACCAATTCCAGATTCCAGTGGGATTTGAAGGATATGTCCGTATTCCATTTGAAAGCTATCGTGTCCCAGATTGGTGCCAACCAACAGTGGGTGTTGATAACGTCATCGATTTAGATAGATGGTCAGGTATTTTCTACTTAACCAGTGATAATACTAGATTTGAAGATTTGGAATATTTAATTAAAAACGTCGGTGTTTATTTCAATGAAACTAGACGTGGTGATTTGTTTGATAATAGTCACACGATCAAGAGCAATATGGGTCTATAGGAGGAACGTTATGAGTAAGAAATTATTAGCTTTAGTAGCATTATTCTCCATCGGTGCGCTTGTCGCATGTCACAAAGAAAACGACTATCGCCCATATGAAGATGGTGAAGCCAAAAACAAAAAAGGTTTTGGCACAATCTTTGATGAAGTTATCGGTTATAACACCAAAGACGCTGCGGTCATCCAAGAGGGTGAAGAAAGATATGTTGTTTATGCCTCAAATGAGACCGCTCAAGGCAAACAAGTCTTTGCCGCAAGAAAAGCCACACTTGTAGATGGAAAGTGGCAATATGGTGCTAAAAACATTGTTTTAAGAGGAAACGAATCTTCTTGGGACAAGAATATTTATAATCCATCAATCATTAAAGGTAATTTCTCCTATCAAGGAACAACATATAACTATTTAATGGCTTATAACGGTAACGCAAATGGTGATGTAAATAACCATATTGGTTTAGCTGTTACAAATGATATTTTATCCGAATGGGTGAGAGTGGGTTCCCGCCCAATCTTAGAAAACCCAGAAATCTATGAAGCTTCTTATGGTTATGGTTCTCCATCATTAGTTAGTTACGATAGAGGTGGAAAGGGATATATATTCTACGCAGTTGGTGAAACACAAGTTTCCTTTGAAGCAGTAAAAACATATGATTTCTCCAATTTAGATAATCCAGTCTTAGAAGATGGTTATACATCATTACCAGTTAATGGTATTACCGATAAGGTGGAAGGATTCCCAGTCATTATGAATGCTGGATTTGCCTTAAGTAATGATGGTAATTCCATTTATATGGTGAGAGATAGACTTCCTCAATCCGCGAGTAAACCAAATCAAACTGCCGAAGTGGAAGTCGCTCATGCGAGCAAAAACATTTTAAACGACCTCAGTTTATCTTGGACTGTCAGCGATAATATTACCGGTATGAAAACCATGGATTTAGAAGATGAATCCTCATTAGGTTGGGACGAAATCTATTCTGGTGAATTTGTTACCGATGCTTATGGCAAATTACTTCCAGGAGAAAAAGCTGAAGTTATTTATTCCACCTATGATGAAGAAGCCAATAATCCAGCTTATACCGCGACATTAGCGGCGTATGAGGTCAATTTATGATTAGTAAGAAACTACTAACAATCTTAATTATTCCTCTCATGCTTTCTGGATGTACAAGAGGTGGTGATAAACCAAATCCAGTTAATCCAGATAAACCTTTTGAACTACTTCCACAAGTGGGAGAAGTGAGATTACTTTTCTCTATGGGAGAAGCGGGAGAAACAAGAATATATAACTATTGTCCAACCGTTTTTAATGAAAACCATGTTCAACACGTTTATTACTGCACGAATGAAATTGAAGGAAATGTCACAGACTTTGTCGGATATCGTAAAGGTGTCATTAAAGATAAGGCGATGAGCTTTACCGATAACGATTTAGTGGTTAGCCCTGGTAATGCAGGTTCATGGGATTACCGTCACGCTTGTGACCCAAGTGTCATCAAAGGTGAATTTAAATTCCATAATGAAACATATAACTATTTAATGGCGTACTTAGGATGTGTTCCAAGCGATTGTACATTAAATGAAACCGGTATTGCAGTCAGTAAAACACCTGAAGGTCCATGGATTAAATGCGACTATAAATTAGATGGTGAAACAAAGATTAATCCAATCGTTCCATATTCTGATTTTCCAATGAATAGCAATTTGAATAGCAATTCCTGGGGAACAGGACAACCATCTTTAGTGTCCGTTGATGGAAAAGGAAGAGTTTTATTTTTTACCACAATCGGTGCTTCTAATGGGACATACACAAACGTCCGTGAATATGATTTTAGCGATATCGATAATTATCAAAAGATTAGAGAAAGAACCAAAATCTTAGAAACCGGAATCCGCTATAACGGACAAGGTGGAGATTTTATTAATAATGCGGACTTTGCTTATGATGAATCCACAAGAAGATTCTTAATGGTTAAAGGAAGACAGTTCTTTGGTAAAGATAATATCTCTCCAAACTTTATCGCTGATACATTAGATGTCTATTACATCGATGATACAGAAGGTACAAATATTGGTGATATTTTCTTCGCCGGAAATAACACGAATAAACAATGGAAATTAATCGATTCCATTAATCAAGAAAAAACTGGTTTCTTAAGAAATCACAATGCTGGATTAATTACTGATCCATATGGCCACTATAACGGTGGGGATCGTATTGGTGTGGCATTTACTAGAAGTGACAAAGGTCAATCCACAAACTGGAGTTACCTTTCTACTTATCGTATTTATGCGACAAGTGTCGCTTTCCCTGAAAATTATTAGAGTTTATATATGTCTGAAAAGTTCGAGAGAAGATTATTAAATCCATTTTTCCGCTTTTTTCAAAGATTCTTTTGCTTAATCGCTTTAAACTTTGTTTTTTGCGTTATGAGCATCACATCTTTAATGGTTTTATTCTTCCCTGGACTTATTGCCTTACATAAGATTGCTTACCAAATGGTACATGATGAAGATGATCATCCCTATAAAGACTTCTTCTTATCCATTGGTGAACAATGGTCATTTGGTTGGAGGATGACTCTTCTTGGTTTAGGAGTCTTACTTATTGCGGGGGCATTATATTATTTCGATTTTGTTTATAAAGAAAGAGTGGGATATGACTTAATTGTGTGGATATCTTTTATCTTCGTTAGTGTCGTTCTTTTAATGCTCATATCTATCTTCTTCAATTTGATGATTTTTAATAACTATTTAAAAAACGACACGTTTGGAATGATGATTCGAAAAAGCGCTTTAATCACCGGGAAACATATCTTATTTACATTTCTAAATGTCATCTTCTTTGCGTCCTTTGTGATTGTCTGTTATCTCGTTCCATATATCATCCCGTTTATTAGTTTCTCTTTCTATATTGTCATTATTGAATCTATCAATCGTAAGACTTTTGAAAAGATAGCGATAGAAGAGGCAAAAAGAGAAGTTATGGGGGAGAACCTATTTTTACCTGTATTAGCTGACAAGGAGACTAAAATTATGAAAAAAGCATTAGTTATCGGCTCAATGAATATGGATTATTCCATATACTGCGATCATTTCCCATTGGCGGGAGAAACGATGTACGGAATTAACCGTTTAGTGCAACCTGGTGGTAAAGGAGCAAATCAATGCGCGGCGATTGTCAAAAGCCAATTAGTGGATGTTTCTTTTTTAGCGTGCAGAGGCAAAGATAACGATGGTGAATCCATTGAGAAATTATTAAAAGAATTAAAAGTGAACACTCTGTTTAAAGTGGTGGATGAAGTTCCTACGGGTAACGCCACAATCATCATTGATGAAAAAGGTGAAAATAAAATCATTATTATCGCTGGGGCAAATGGACAATTATTACCAAATGATATTAAGGAAGAAATTTTAAAAGAAAACGAATTGGTCGTGTTACAAAACGAGATTCCAGAAGCCACGAATGAGTATGCTATTAATAAATGTCATGAACTTGGAAAAGTAGTAGTTTATAATCCCGCTCCATATAGAGAAGTAAAAGACGAAATACTTGCAAAAGTCGACTATTTAATCGTCAATGAAGTCGAATTAGCGCAATATTCCAAAGAAGAAGATTTTGAAAAAGGTATTAATAAGTTAATGTCTTTAGGTGTGAAGAATCTTATTGTTACTTTAGGAAAAGAGGGTAGTCTACTTATTAATTCCAAAGGTAGAATAAAAGTACCTGCTAAAAAAGTTAATGCAGTGGATACTGTGGCTGCGGGAGATACATATGTTGGATATTTCTCAGCAAGCTTGATGAGTGGCAAATCACTTGAAGAAGCGATGAAAGACGCGACAAGTGCCAGTGCCATTACTGTAACTAGAAATGGCAGTATTATTTCTATACCACTAGGAAGCGAGGTGTTTAACAATGAATAAAAAGTTTTCTTTATTATCACTTGTTATTATTGCTTTGCTATGTGGATGTCAAAAACAGAACAACAACCAGACTATGAAAGAATACGAACAATATGGTGATGAGATGACTGATTTCCTTCCTAATCCAGGAGAAGTGAAATTACTTTTTAGACACTCATTAGAAGAAACTGTCGGTGATGATGGTGAAGATTATTTTTATAACTATTGCCCATCTATCAAAATCGAAAACAATGAAATGAATGCTTTTTACTGTACAAACAAAGATTGGGGTAATGTCACTGACTATATTGGATACCGTAACGGCAAAATCGTTGATGGTACTTTAAAGTTTAAAAAAGAAGAGATTGTTATTGGTCCAACAGAAGATACATGGGATCAAAGACATACATGTGATCCCACTGTTATTAAAGGCGAATTTAAATATGAGAATGAAACCTATGAATATTTAATGGCGTACTTAGGATGTATTCCTAGTGATTGTACGTTAAATGAAACAGGTATCGCTGTTTCTCATTCATATAATGGTCCATGGGTGAAATGTAATGGTTATAAAACAGGAACTACTGAATCAATTAATCCAATCGTTCCTTATTCTGATTTTGACTGTGCGACAAATTCTTGGGGAACAGGACAACCATCATTGATGAGTATTGATAAAAAGGGAAGAGTTCTTCTTCTTACCACAGTGGGATGTAAATCCGGTTCCTTTATGGATGTGAGAGAATATGACTTCTCAGACATCAACAATTATCAACTAATTAGACAATCAAAAGTTTTCACTGATGGCATTGAAGGCACCAAAAGAGTGAATAACGCGGATTATTGTTACGATGCAGAGAATAAAAAGTTCTTTATGGCTAAAGGACGTTCGCCTTTTGGTGGTGATGGACAAACGCCAAACTTTATCGCTGATACAGTGGATGTATATTTTGTGGATGCATCAAGTTATGACAATCCATTCGATATCTTCTTTGATAATGGAAGAACTAAAGGATGGGAAAGAATTGGAAGTATTACCAAAGCACTTTCAGGATATCCAAGAAACCACAACACAGGTTTAGTTACAGATGCCTATGGTCATATGTATAGAACTGATCGTATAGGTGTGGCATTTACTTCTTCGCAATATGGAAGTGTGTCCGCAATAACATATTTAAAGACTTATAGAATATTTATTACCACTTTCTTATTGAATTAAGATATTAAAAAAGCATTAGTTCCATAATTAGATGAAACCTTTTAGGGATTTTTTATGTATTATGCGTATTTGCAATTTTTCTATCAAATTAAACTTGCGTATTTGCAATTTTTTACCTATAATTATAGTGAGTATTTGCAAAATGTTATGCATGGGAGGTTACTTTTATGATTTTTAAAAGAAAAATATACAATAAATTATTAGATTGGAAAACCAAATCAAATGGAACAAAGGCAATATTAATTGAAGGTGCAC
>JAEDDA010000020.1 GCA_016298185.1 Bacilli bacterium
TCTTAATTATGCATTAATTACCAGATGGTTGGGACACCATCAACATAGTGCCAACTACCTGTGATATGTTCAGGAAGTGAATCGACTGGTACTTGAGCATCTGCTGAATAGATGTAAATAGAACAATAATTACCCTTATAATCATACCAAGCGCCACCGTAAATGCTGCCTTCTAATGACCATTCAGAAATACTTGTTCCTTCATAGAACACATTGATCGGATGAGCTTCATTATCACCGATGCTTGCGAACGCTCTACCATGTGCAATTGTGCTTGCAGGCAACACTAATGATGTGAGTCCGGTACAACCTGCAAATGGATACCATTCTAATGTGACTGCGCCAGTACCATTGAATTGAACATCTGTAAGATTATTACAACTATTAATAACATATTCATTTAGACTTAAGTCGCCATCATTTTCAAAAATTAATGTCTTTAAATAATGATTTTGGAAAATTCCAACATATTCATTGAAATCAGTAACATCACTTGGAACTGTGAATGAAGTTCTATTTGCTGCTTGTGGATAAACATATAATGTTTTGTCGGAACCACTTTTATGATATAGAACTCCTTGATCAACGAAGAAGCTACCATCATTGTAGCCATCTTCGAAAGTGAAGTTTTCGACATACATCATATCTTTAAGTGCATATTGTGTAATTGAATTAGCCATTCTCTTTGGAATAGTGAATGTGCCAGATATACTAGTTACTCCACCAAATGGATAATATCCGAAAACTAAATCTTCTGTTCCACCAGTTTCGAAAACTGGATGTTGTAAGTTATCACAACTATAGAAAGCGCTGTTTCCGATATATGTTACAGTATTTGGAATAGTGACATTTGTAATTGTATTAGAGTCTGAAAAAGCTTCTTTCGCAATGCTCACAACTTTATTATCTCCAATTTGACTTGGGATAACGACGTTTGCAAATTCTTCACCAGAGAAACCAATTAATTCTAAATTATTGCCAGACTTTTTATAGCGGAGTCCGCCATTATCAACGATTGGGTTTTCTGATGGAATGCAATCTTTTGATAATTTGATTTGGAAATCATAGAGTTGCCCGTCTATTGTATCGTCAGAAAGAACGCGGAAGTAGTTTGGAGTAGATCCATTAAATGTGAAATTTTTTATGCCACTTCCATAATCTGTTTTGCTTTCAAGATATTGAATGACGCCATCAACTTTTTCCCAACCCCATTCAACTTTTACTGATCTTGATGAAGAGAAACGTAAAGAAACCATTGAATTGATACAATCTACATTATAAATGCAGCTTGGACCATTAGTTTTACTTTTCACTTGCATATATGCTGTTCCATTGAAGTCATAACGGTACATATGTTCATAACCAATTGTGACATCATTTTTTAGTTGATCTGTTTTAACGACCTTAGTTCCTGATTCATAGTATTCTTCTACTTCAGAACCAGATGTAGCGTGATCGACATCAAAGATATCGGCTGCACCAAAGGTAATAGTGTAGTAATCTTCAGCACCCTTTGATAAGTTAAGTGAGTTTTTTTGTCCAACAACAACGCACGATAAGGCTATTGCTATTGAAGTAGTGGCTACACCAAAACCAATGAATAAAGATTTTTTCTTCATAAGTGTTTCCCCTTTAATTTAAGTTATTTTTATTATAAAACATATCAAACCCAATTCAAAGTTAATGTGATTCTTATATAAGAATAAAGTTTAGTTGTGATAAAATAAGTGCATGGATTTTGTTGGTATAGATAAATTCTCATTATTAGATTTTGAAGACAGGATATCTTGTGTTCTTTTTTGTAAACCCTGCAACTATAGATGTCCATTTTGTCATAACGGCACAACTGTCTTAGAAGCGGAAACAGTTATTCCTTTTGAAGATATTTTAGAATATCTAGAAAGTAGAAAAGGATTAATAGATGCAGTTGTGGTTTCTGGTGGTGAACCAACATTAATGCCAGATTTAAAAGAAAAAATAATCAAATTAAAACAACTTGGTTTTTTGATTAAGTTAGACACTAATGGAACTAATCCAGAAGTAGTAAAAGATTTATATGAAAACCATTTAATCGACTATGTCGCAATGGATATCAAAAATTCATTTGTGAAATACGCGATGACTGTGGGAGTGAAGAATGCTTTCTTAGATAAGATTAGTCAAACTATTAAATTCTTAATGACCAGTGGAATTGATTATGAATTTAGAACCACATTAATCGATGAATTCCATAACGAACAAGATATGCGTGATATTTCAGAAACCATTAAAGGTGCGAAACGCTTATATCTACAAAAATATGTAGATAGAGAAAGTTGTATTGCGCATGGTTATCATGAAGTAAGTAAAGAAAAAGCAGAACGCTTTGTTGATATATTAAAAGGTAGCATTGAACAAGTAGCACTACGCGGTTATTGATATGAAGTTCTTTTATAGTCAAGATTGGTTAAATAGAGAACTTCCATATGTCTTTAAATGAGATCGTTTTTTATTTTCCTTATAAAACTAGTTATTTAAAAAAGGCAACAAAGTTGCCTTAATTATTTCTGTTTAGCGATTGTAAATATCTATTGATATATACGCTTGCGATTGAGGCATCCCCTAAGGCTGTAACAACCTGACGGATGTCTTTTTTTCTTGTATCTCCTACTGCATAGACACCTGGACAAGATGTCTCCATATTGTCGTTGGTAATCACAAATCCTTTATCATCGAGTTCCACTAAATCTTTAAATGGTTCATTACATGGGATTTGTCCAATAGCGACAAACACATTATTGGTTTCAACAGTGAATTCTTGACTATTTGATTTATCAAAGAATCTTAACGCTTTTAATTCTTCATCTCCCACGAATTCTTGTAAGGAGACATTGAATCTCACATTAATCTTTTCGTTTTCCATTATTCTTTGAATAAGTATTTGATCACCGAATAAGTGATCGAATAAGGCCCAGAGATTTACTTGTGGACAGTAGTTAGATAGTAATAATGCATATTGTAATGCTGTATTAGCGTCACCGATGATGTTAGTGACTTGGCCTTTATAGAAGGCTCCATCACACACCGCACAGTAGGAGACACCATGTCCGACAAGTTTATCTTCATTAGGAAGATTCATCTTGCGGTGGTGACAACCATTAGCAAGAACAATTGTCCAAGCTTCATAGGTGTTGTAGTTTGTTGTAACGATAAACTTCTCTTCTACTTTGGTGATACTTTGAACTTCTTCAAGTTCGAATTCCGCGCCCATATCGGTGATTTGTTCAAACATCTGATCGCTATATTCGATTCCGGAAATAGCTTTGATGCCTGGAATGTTCTCGAGTTTAGGAGAAGTGGCCATTTGACCACCAAAATTCTCCTTCTCAAGAAGAAGGCAAGTGCGTCCATTTCTTAATGTATTTAGAGCGACTGCCATTCCAGCAGGACCGCCACCGATAATGATGACATCGTACATAATTAGTTAATACTTTCTATATATCCTTTGATATTTGATGCGTTTTCAAAGACATCATAGCCGTTATCATTTGGAACGATAAGGGTTGGTGCTTTGTTGACCTTATATTGTAAGGTCTTTTCTTTGTTTTCTTCAGCATCGATCACTGTGTAATGGATGCCGGCTTTATCAAGAAGCATTTTCGCCATCTTACAGTTTGGACATGTCTTTGTGGCAAATAATAAGATTTCGTTTAATGATTCATTGCTCACTTTTTGTTCTTGTTCGCAATGTTCATGTTTTAACTCATGTGTTAAGTGTGAGTTTTCTGGTTCATATTCTTTACGGTTGTGGTATTCAGCGGTCTTACCATCGTTCCAGTTTTGAATTGGACGGTAGTAACCAGTGATACGTGAGTATACTTCTGTTTTTTGGCCGCAGTGTGGGC
Organism: Bacilli bacterium; assembly: GCA_016298185.1. Classification (GTDB taxonomy): domain Bacteria; phylum Bacillota_I; class Bacilli_A; order RFN20; family CAG-826; genus RUG13091. Next base: position 3,885 of record JAEDDA010000020.1, read on the forward strand.
AAACAAATTGTTCACCGACCAAATAACCGTGTTCCTTACAAACGGAGTATGTTGGGCTCATTGTGTAGTAAGGAATGTGATAGTTCTCTGCAATCTTACGAACAAAGTTCATACAAGACTTCCAAGATGGTAATTTTTGACCTAAGAAGCAGTGGAAGACTGTACCAGAGGTGTAGAGTGTTTGTAAGCCATCTTGAATATCAAGAGCTTTATAAACATCTTCTGTGAATCCGACTGGTAAGTGAGAACTGTTTGTATAATATGGAGTCATGCCTTCATCATTAGCGGTAATGATATCTGGATATTTGGCCTTATCGTGTTTAGCTAAACGGAAGGCTGTGGATTCCGCAGGTGTGGCTTCAAGGTTATATAAGTCACCATATAATTCTTGATAGTCGGATAATTTGTTTCTCATATGATTGAGAACATCTTTGGTGAATTGGATACTTTCTGGATTTGTTAAGTCTTTTCTTAACCAACGAGCATTTAAGCAAGCCTCGTTCATGCCCACTAAACCGATTGTGGAGAAGTGGTTATTGAATGTACCTAAGTATCTCTTTGTGTATGGATATAATCCCGCTTCTAATAAGGTTGTAACGGTATTTCTCTTGACCTTTAAGGATCTAGCAGAGATATCCATGATTTTATCTAATCTTTCATAGAAGTCTTTTTCATCTGTTGCTAAGTAAGCAATTCTTGGCATGTTGATGGTGACAACACCGATTGAACCTGTAGATTCACCAGAACCGAAGAAGCCACCGGATTTCTTTCTTAATTCTCTTAAGTCGAGTCTTAAGCGGCAGCACATACTTCTAACATCGCTTGGTTCCATATCGGAATTGATGTAGTTGGAGAAGTAAGGTGTGCCATACTTCGCGGTCATTTCGAATAATAATTTATTATTTTCGGTTTCAGACCAGTCAAATGTTCTTGTGATGGAATATGTTGGGATTGGATATTGGAATCCTCTTCCGTTAGCGTCACCTTCAATCATGATTTCGATGAAAGCTTTATTAACCATTGCCATTTCTTCAACGCAGTCTTTGTATTTGAATGGCATTTCTTTACCACCGACGATACAGTTGAGTTCCGCCATATCATTTGGGACAACCCAGTCTAATGTAATGTTGGTGAATGGTGCTTGTGTGCCCCATCTAGATGGAGTGTTAACACCATAGATGAAAGATTGGACACATTGTTTAACTTGTTTATATGTTAAATTATCAACTTTAACGAATGGTGCTAAGTAAGTATCGAATGAGGAGAAGGCTTGTGCACCAGCCCATTCGTTTTGCATGATACCTAAGAAGTTAACCATTTGATTACATAATGTTGATAAGTGAGCGGCTGGAGCAGATGTAATCTTACCAACGACACCACCTAAACCTTCTTGGATTAATTGTTTTAATGACCAACCAGCACAGTAACCTGTTAACATGCTTAAGTCGTGAATGTGGATGTCCGCGTTACGATGTGCGTCCGCGATTTCCTTATCATATACTTCACTTAACCAGTAGTTTGCGGTAACCGCACCAGAGTTAGATAAGATAAGACCACCAACTGAGTATGTGACAGTGGAGTTTTCTTTAACTCTCCAGTCATTGATTTTTAAGTAGTTATCAACAACGTTCTTATAGTCTAATTGAGTATTCTTCATATCTCTTAGATTTTGATGTTGTTTACGATAGATGATGTAGCTCTTAGCGACATCGACAAATCCAGCTTGGACTAAGGCGATTTCCACTGCGTCTTGGACATCTTCCACGCCAATTGTTTCGTTTTTTGCTTTGCCATTGAAGATAGCGACTGTTCTGAGCGCTAACATTTGGATCACATCGTTGCTATAAACTTTGTGTTCAGCGATAAAAGCCTTTTCAATTGCTTTCTCGATTTTTTGAATATCGAATGGTTCGACATTCCCGTTTCTCTTTAAAATTTTAAGCATATTAAGCTCTCCTTTTCATCTTGTATAAAAAAGTTCATTATATTTTTTGACAATTTTCCTTAAAATACGGGATTCTTGCGGAATGTGTAAAAACTATATCAATTAAAGATAAGGAAAATAAAGCAAAAAATTAATTCGTTTAGACAGTGTAATAAAAAGACAAAAAAGTAAGAATATATCAATAAAAAATGTGTTTTAACCTAAAAATGAAAAAAACTTGCATTATTATATAACAATGTTATATAAAAAAGAGAAAAAACATACTATTATCAAAAATTTCAAAAATCCGAGCTAAAATAGCTTAACTTAAAATTTAAAAAAATACCCCTGTGGGTGTATAATAAATGACATGATGAACAAGTTACTCTTTCACGGATCACCAAAAATAGTAGAAAAACCACTTCTTTATCAAGGCAAAAGCAGCAATGATTTTGGTCCTGGTTTTTATTGTTCGGAAGATCGAGACCTAGCTAAAGAGTGGGCGGTCTCCTATAAACGAAACGGATATCTTAATAAATATGAGATAAATATAGAGGATTTAAATGTTCTCGACTTAACTGAAGAGGATGATGGCCTTTTTAAATGGATTGCGTTACTTCTTCTTAATAGACCTATATCAATTGATTTAGAAACTAAAGAAAGATTCATTGATTTATATAAACCAAATACCTTTTTCACAGACATTATTATCGGCTATCGTGGTGACTCTAGTTTCTTCTCATTTTTGGATGAATTTTTACATTCCGAAATGGACCAAAAAATATTGAAGAAAATCATAAAAAAATCAGGGCTTGGAAAAGAAGTAGTTTTAGTTAGTCAAAAGGCAATTGATAAATTAAAATTTATTGGTTGTGAATCTGTGGCTTATCAAGACTGCTACAGATTGAAGCAAATTAGAGATGAAAAACAAAGAGATATTTTCATCAAAAATTTCAATCAAAAAGATATCTTTAATTTCAAGAGAAAAAACCTCGCTTTATTCCTTGATTATGGAGTCAATGTTTTGAATGTTTCTTTGGAAGGTTTATGGTCAAGATTTTTACTTAACGATAAGTCAATTCGATTTGCAAAAAATGATTATGGTGTAATCACTGGTATTTCCGGTATTGAATTAGCGTATTCCGTAACTGAGTTTGCATACGATAAATCCTATATCTATGAACAAAGTGATACTGTGGAATCGTGGTTAGGCTCTTATCTGGCGTATGCTCAAGACAAACTCAATGTTTCTTTCCAATTTATTAATAAATATGTTCCAATCACTGAACTATTATCTTTATATCATCCATTCCACCTGATGAGCGAAGATAAGTTCGTGGATTTTTTAAGAACTGCTTTGAAGGTTAGAAAAGGTAAAACTAATTTAGAGATATATCGTCGCGAAGCAAAACTATCACGTAGTGAATTATCTAAAAAGTCCGGTGTCCCATTAAGAATGATTGAGCATTATGAACAAAGATTAAAGAACATCAATAAGGCAAATTCCGAGTATCTTCTCTCTTTAGCGGATTCCCTATATATTGAACCTGAGAACCTTTTAGAAATTGAATAAGTCCTTTATTTTTAAAAATGTTTTTTCCTTTCTAAATGTGGGGTTTTTGTTTTTGTGTCTTGTGGATATGCGCTCTTGTGCGTAGAATAATAAACGCGTGATTAAAAACACATAAGAAAAAATAATAACCAGGTAGGAGGCTATTATGGCAAAATTACAACCACATGCTGTAAAACTTATTACAGAAATAGTTGAAAGGTACAAGGATGAACCAACACCTACAATGATGATCCTTGAAGACATTCAAAAGGAATACGGATACATTCCTCTAGAAGTTCAAGAATTAGTCAGCGAATTAACAGGTGTCCCAGTGAGTGATATCTACGGTGTTGTCACATTCTATTCTTTCTTCTCAATGACACCAAAAGGAAAATACGTTATTGGTGTTTGTCTAGGTACTGCTTGTTACGTCACAGGCAGCCAATTAGTGCTTGATAAGTTCTGTGAACTATTAGGCATTAAACCAGGAGCAACCACAGAGGATGGTTTGTTCACAGTTGACGTTTTACGTTGTATCGGTGCGTGTGCGGTCGCTCCTGCTGTTAGCATTAACGGCAAGGTCTATCCACAAGTGAAAGTTGATAACGTAAAGAATATCATCGCGGAATGTCGCGCAATGGAGGCTTAATTATATGGCGAAGATTACTAATGAAAAAGAACTCCAAGCGAGATTTGAACACTGCGGAAGTTGTTTACAAAAGAAATTCCATTGTGAACCAGGACACAAAGCAATCGTTGTTTGTGGTGGTACCGGATGTTTATCCGCTGATTCACAAGAAATTATCAATAAATTCCAAGAATTGATTAAAAAGAATGGTCTAGAAGATAAAGTTACCGCAAATATCGTCGGATGTTTCGGTTTCTGTTCCCAAGGACCTTTCGTGAAAGTTTTCCCAGAAGAAACTTTATACGTTAAAGTACAAGTTAAAGATGTTGAAGAATTATTCGAAAAAGACATCTTAAATAACGAAGTTGTTACGCGTTTACTCTTTGTTGATCCTCAAACCAAAGAACACGTGCAAAAACAACATGATATTAACTTCTATAAATTACAAAGAAGAGATATCGCATTACATGGTAATGGTGAAATCGATCCAGAAGATGTTAATGAAGCTATCGGTAATGGTGCATTCCAAGGTTTAAATAGAGCCTTGCATATGTCCAGAAAAGAAGTTATCGATGAAGTCTTAAAGTCTGGATTAAGAGGTAGAGGTGGCGCTGGCTTCCCAACTGGAAGAAAGTGGTCATTTGTTCCTGATACCGATGAACCGAAATACATGATTTGTAATGGTGATGAAGGTGACCCAGGTGCATTTATGGATCGTTCCATCATCGAAGGTAACCCATGCGCAGTTATCGAAGGTATGATGATTGCTGGTTACGCTATCGGTGCGCAAAACGGTTATTTCTATGTTCGTGCTGAATACCCAATCGCCGTTAAACGTTTAGCAAAAGCCATTAAAGATTTAGAAGAACTCGGAATCTTAGGTGATCACATCTTAGGTACTGACTTCTCATTCCGCTGCCACATTAGATTAGGCGCTGGCGCCTTCGTGTGTGGTGAAGAAACAGCCTTAATTAATAGTATTGAAGGTAAACGTGGTATGCCACGTCCTCGTCCTCCATTCCCTGCTGTTAAAGGTTTATGGGATCATCCATCAGTCGTCAACAATGTTGAAACATTGGCGTGCGTTCCATATATCTTAAGAGAAGGATGGGAGAAGTTTGCCACAATCGGTACAGATGATACCAAGGGAACAAAGGTCTTTGCTCTTGGTGGTAAAGTCAATAACGTTGGTTTAGTGGAAGTTCCTATGGGAACAACATTAAGACAACTTATCTATGATATCGGTGGTGGTATCCCAGGTAACAAGAAGTTTAAAGCCATTCAAACTGGTGGTCCTTCTGGTGGATGTTTGACCGAAAAAGACTTAGACACTCCAATCGACTTCGGTAGCTTAGTTGCTGCTGGTAGTATGATGGGTTCTGGTGGCGCGATTGTTATGGATGAAGATAACTGTATGGTCGACGTCGCTAAATTCTATATGACATTTATCTGTGATGAATCATGTGGTAAATGTTCACCATGCCGTATTGGTACAAAAAGATGCTTAGACATCTTAACCAAGATCTGTGATGGTAAAGGTACACTAAAAGACTTAGAAGATTTGAAAGAACTATCAAAATTCATTCAAAGCAACTCCTTATGTGCTTTAGGCCAAACCGCAACCAACCCAATCTTATCCACAATGAAAGCATTCCCAGAAGAATACGAAGCGCACGTGAGAGAACACAAGTGCCCAGCACATGTTTGTAAGAAAATGATGGAATACTACATTGTTCCAGAAAAATGTATGGGTTGTACATTATGTTCCCGTAACTGTCCAGTCGCATGTATCGGACTCACTGACAAACCTGCGAAGATTCCAGGAAAATTCATCCATCAAATCGACGTCAGCAAGTGTGTCAAGTGCGGTAGCTGTATGTCCGGATGTAAGTTCGGCGCAATTATTAAAAGATAAGGAGGATATGATTTATGGCATTAGTTAATATCAAAATCGAAGGCCGTGACTATCAAGTCGAAAGTGGCTTAACAGTCTTAGAAGCCTGCCGCAAATGCGGATATCAAATTCCTTCCTTATGTGCTTTCAATCATGGTAAATGCTCCAGAGCAAGCTGCCGTGTTTGTTTAGTCGAAGTTAAAGGTGCGCGTGGATTATGCGCATCTTGTGAATACCCAGTTAACGAAGGTATGGAAATCTCCATCTCCTCCGCGAAAGCCGTTGAAGCTCGTAGAGCCTCAGTGGAATTAATCCTTTCTAACCACGAAAAAAACTGTTTACAATGTCCAAAGAATGGCCACTGTGAATTATTACATGTTGCTGAAATGGTTGGTGCAAGAGAAGGTAAATATATCGGTCCAATGACACCAAAAACCTATGATGAAGTCGCTCCTGGCATCATCAGAAACTCCGCAAAATGTATCTTATGTGGTAGATGTATTGAAAGATGTAAAGAAGCACAAGGTATTGGCATCTTAGGTTTCGAAAACCGTGGATTCAATGTCGTTGTTTCTCCAGTTCAAAATAGAAGTTTCGCCAATGTCCCATGTATGCAATGTGGCCAATGTGTTAACGTCTGTCCAGTCGGCGCATTAATGGAACACAGCGAAATCGACAAAGTCGATGAAGCCTTCAGACAAGGCAAGAAAGTCATCGTCCAAACCGCTCCAGCAGTTCGTGCTGCTATCGCAGAAGAATTCGGAGAAAAAATCGGTACCCCAGGTACTGGTAAAATGGTTGCCGCATTACATCGTTTAGGATTCTTTAGAGTCTTTGACGTCAACTTCGGTGCGGACTTAACCATTATGGAAGAAGGATATGAATTAATTCATAGAATTAAAAACGGTGGTGTCTTGCCACAAATCACATCCTGTTCCCCAGGTTGGGTGAACTATATGGAATACTTCTATCCAGAAGTGATCCCAAATGTCTCCACCTGTAAATCACCTCACATGATGCAAGGTGCTGTTACAAAGACATACTTTGCTAAAGCACATAATATCGATCCTAAAGACATCTTTGTCGTTAGCATCATGCCATGTACCGCAAAGAAATATGAAAGACAACGTCCAGAAATGGATAAAGATGTCGATGCCGTCTTAACAACACGTGAATTAGCTAAGATGATCAAACGTTCCGGTATCAACTGGCAAAAATTACCAGAAGAAGAATTTGACCAAGACTTATTAGGTGAATATTCTGGCGCTGGTGTTATCTTCGGTGTTACCGGTGGTGTTATGGAAGCCGCTTTAAGAACAGCCTACTTCGTCTTAACCGGTAAAGATTATGACAAGATCGTCTTTGAAAACGTCCGTGGTTTAGAAGGTGTCCGTGAAGCGGAAATCAAAGAACTCGGCATCAAAGTCGCCATTGCTTCAGGTATGAAGAGTGCCTCTAAGTTAATCCAAGAAGTCAAAGAAGGTAAATCACCATATACCTTTATTGAAATCATGGGTTGCCCAGGTGGCTGTATCAATGGTGGTGGTCAACCATACGTTCAACCAAACCTATTACCAAATGAAGATGATGATATCTTAGAAACATATCGTCAAAAGAGAGCTGATGTCTTATATAGTGAAGATGAAAGACAAGTTATTCGTCAATCTCACAACAACAAAGACATTCAAAAACTCTATAAAGATTTCCTTGGTGAACCATTAAGTGAATTAAGTGAAGAATTACTCCACACTCACTACAATGCCAACAGGGAAAAATACCCAGAAGGTAAATAATCAATTGGGGGTGGGTAAAAGCTCACCCCCCTTCTTTCTCTTAATTAACATTAATATTTATTAACTATGAAAATTACATTCTATAATTCCTTAACAAATTCCTTAGAAGAATTTAAAACCGTTAAACCAAATGAAGTATCCATGTATGTATGTGGACCTACAGTTTATAACTATCCACATATCGGTAATATGAGACCAGTTGTGGTCTTTGATACTTTAAGGCGCTTTTTAAGCTATGTCGGCTACAAAGTTACTTATGTAAGTAATTTTACCGATGTCGATGATAAAATCATCAAAGCCGCCCAAAAAGAAGGAAAAACAGAAAAGGAATTAACTGAATTTTATATACAAGAATTTTTAAAAGTCACAAAAGCTCTTGGTAGTGATAAACCAAACATCACACCAAAGGTGACTGAATATATTCCTAAGATCATTGAATATATTGATAACTTAGTGAAAATCGGCGCTGCTTATGTGGTTGATGGTGATGTTTACTTTAGAGTGCCATTAATAGATGATTATGGGTCTTTAAGCGGAATTAATCCTCAAGACTTAGTCGTAGGCGCACGTATTGAAGAAAATAGTAAGAAAGAATCACCATTAGACTTTGCATTATGGAAAACCACAGATGAAGGCATCAAATGGGATTCACCATGGGGTAAAGGTAGACCAGGCTGGCATACAGAATGCTGCGTTATGATCGATACCATTTTCCCAAATCAAGAAATTGATATTCATGGTGGTGGATATGATTTAAAATTCCCACACCACGAAAATGAAATCGCCCAAACAGAAGCCACACATCATAATAAGATTGCTCATTACTGGATGCATAATGGTTTCATCAATTTTGGTAATGAAAAAATGTCTAAGAGTTTAGGTAATGTTGTCTACGCAAAAGACATGATTGAGAAGTATGGTGGACCGGTTACTAGATTAGTCATTTTGAACGCTCATTATCGTCAACCAGTTAATTACACTGATGAGACAGTTAATGCCGCGATTCAAGAAGTCAATAAAATGCAAATGGCTTATAAACAAATGGCCTTACAACTTCAAGTCAATAACATTAATTTAGATGAAGGTAAACCAGTCTATATTGAGAAGTTCCTTGAATCACTTGCTGATGACTTAAATACCGCGAATGCATTAGCGGAATTATATAACCTCATCAAAGAAGCAAATCAAACAATTAGGAGTCGTGAGATTGATTTTGCTAAGCTCAATAATCAATTCAAAACACTCACTGATATGTTTAACGTTTTAGGGTTAAATATTGAATATGTCAAATTAGGGGATGAAGAAAGAGCCCTCTATAATGACTATTTATCCGCAAAACAAGAGAAAAACTTTGCAAAATCGGATGAAATTCGTCAAATTTTGATTAACAAAGGTATCATGTAATTAGTTGAAAAATACATCGCTATATAAATTAAGAAAGTAGTATAAATGAATAACAGAAAAGATAATCTAATATATGGGAGGAATCCATTAAAAGAAGCGCTTCGTACAAACAGAGTGAAGCTCGTTTATCTTTCGAACGGTTTTTCGAATAATGAAATTCTTTCCCTTATTTCAAATTGCCGTGTTCAAGTGAGTTATATTTCGAATAAAGAACTTGATGCGATGTGTGATGGTGTTCACCAAGGCTGCGCTGCCTTGATTAAAGATTATGAGTATTATTCTCTAGAGTCTGTTCTTCAAAAAGCCAGCAAACACGAACACCCTGTTTTATTAATTTTAGATGGGATAAATGACCCACATAACTTAGGAGCTATTATTAGGTGTGCGGATGTCTTTGATGTCTCGGGTATTTTAATTCCTAAGCACAATCAAGTTCCTCTTAACGCTACGGTAGCAAAAACTTCAGCGGGTGCGATCAATTATGTCCCTGTTGCTTTAGTAGGTAACCTCAATCAAACCATTGAAATCTTAAAGAAAAATGGATATTGGATTGTCAGCAGTGATGGTTCTGCAAAAATCAATTATCAAGATTTGAAATACGACTTCAAAGTCGCTCTTATAATCGGTAGCGAAGGACAAGGCGTGAGCAAATTAGTTCTTAACAATTCCGATTACATTGTGAAAATACCTGAATCAGGTCACATTAATTCATTAAATGCTTCGGTTGCCACGGGCATACTGCTAGCAAAGATTCGCGAATAATATAAAGATTCCTCCTAAATAAATTGAAAGGAGGAATTTTTTATATATAAACAGTTCCCGAGTGACGAGGAATTGTTAAGACGCATTCATCAAAAAGATGAGAGTGCTAGAAACATTCTCATAGAGAAATATCATCGTTTTGCGTGGAGTATCGCCACAAAGTTTTTTGATACTCTTTTTGCGGTCTCTTTTACCGTAGAAGATTTAGTATCAATTGCTTTTTGTTCTGTGGATACGGCAATAAAAAAATATGATGCAAAGAAGAATAAATCTTTCTATTCATATTGGCAATGTATCGCGAATAATGCGATGAAAACATTTGTAAGACAAACAATTAAATCAAATAAAACTGATTCAACTGTCTCTTTAGATGATCAAAATGAATATGGTGGAACGCTTCATGATTATGTTGCTAGTGAAGATTTAGATAAAGAAGTCTCTATCTATAATTCTTTAGTGAGCATCATTAATGATGAAAGATGTAATCTTCATAAATTAGAAAAAGAAGTAATTACGTTATCTCTTGATGGCTACGATATGAAAGAAATATCAAAGATATTAAAAATCAATAAAACTACTGCTTATCGTAACTATCACAGTGCGATTAACAAGATTCGTCATTCAATTATCGATAAAAAGTAACGTTATTGTATCTTAGCTTAAAAGCTGTGATATAATAACGCACATGAACAAGATTGAACTTAAAAACATTAGTTTTTCCTACTCAAGAGATGAAACTGAAGTTGTAAAACACGTGTCTTTTAAAGTTCGTGAAGGTTCTTATGTCTCCGTCGTTGGACATAATGGGTCTGGTAAATCAACCTTAGCAAGATTAATTATTGGACTCCTCGCCCCGAACGAAGGTGAGATATATATCGATGATGAACTACTCACAAATAAGAGCGTTAGAAAACTTAGACAAAAAATTGGATTAGTATTTCAAAATCCTGATAATCAATTCATTGGTGCAACTGTCGAAGACGACATTGCTTTTGGCTTGGAAAATAGAAGAATTCCAAGAAAGGATATGCAGGAAATCATTAATAACTATGCAAAACGCGTGGGAATGGATCTTTTTTTAACTAAAGAACCATCTCGTTTATCAGGTGGTCAAAAGCAAAGAGTCGCTATTGCGGGTGCTTTAGCATTGAATCCAGAAATCCTTATTTTAGATGAAGCTACATCTATGCTTGATCCTAAAGGTAAAAGCGATATTCGTGGTTTGATTAATGAGATGAAAAAGAATAATCCTAATCTCACCATTTTATCAATTACCCATGATGTTGAAGAAGCTTTTGATAGTGATGAAGTCTTAGTCCTTAATAAAGGTGAATTAGCCTATAAAGGAAAACCAAAAGAAGTATTCGCAAACAGAAAAGTTCTTGAATCTCTAAATTTAGAAATGCCTTTCATCATGGATTTAAAAGATAAATTAAGCAAAGAAGGTATCAATATTGATAACTGTGAAAATATCGATGATATCGCGGAGGTTTTATGGCCATCCAAGTAAAAGACCTTCGTTATATCTATTTACCAAAGACACCAGAGCAAAATGTCGCTTTGGATGGTGTTTCTTTAACTATACCTAATAATGCCTTTGCTGCATTTATTGGTAGAACTGGTAGTGGTAAATCAACATTAGTCCAACATCTTAATGCTTTATTAACTCCATTTTCTGGAGAAATTGAAATCGATGATTTTAAAATCATCAACAATAGAAGAAAGAACAAGAGAATCAAAGAGTTAAGAAAACATGTAAGTTTAGTTTTCCAATTCCCTGAATATCAATTATTCGAAGAAACAGTGGAAAAGGATGTTGCCTTCGGTCTTAAAAACTTTGGCATGAAAGAGGCTGAGGCTATCAAAGAAGCCCACAAGGCTCTTTTATCAGTTGGCTTAGATGAAAAGTATTTTAAGAAATCCCCATTTGAATTAAGTGGTGGTGAAAAGCGTAGAGTCGCTATTGCGGGTATATTAGCCATTAATCCAGACATTTTAGTGCTTGATGAGCCGACCGCAGGATTAGATGTTAAAGGTGCGAAAGATGTTATGTCTTTAGTCCAAAAAATGCATGAGAGTGGCAAAACCATTATTATGGTTACCCATGACATGGATTTGGTTATGAAATACTGTAACTTAGTCTATGTCCTTAAGGATGGCAAATTAGCATATCAAGGAACTACAGATAAGTTATTTGATGAAGTTGGCGAAGATAGCGCAATTGAAATACCTCCTTTATATCAATTAGCCCAAAAGCTAAAACAAAGAGGAGCACCAATCCAAATTGAAAAAATCAAGAGTGTCGATGATCTAATCGCACAGGTGAAAGGATGGAACAAACGCCATGAATAATCTAACATTCGGACGTTATTCTCCATATAACACCTTTACTCATAAATTAGACCCGAGAAACAAGTTATTCATCCTTGTTCTTTTGATTGTTTCAATTTTTTTACAATTTCATATCTGGTCTACAACTATATTAATCAGCGCAGCATTTTTGATACTATTCATCCTTTTTATGCTCATATCTAAAGTGAGTTTTATCCAACTCTTCAAGAGTATGAAATCGATGTGGTTTTTGATATTCTTTATTCTTGTCGTTTACATATTTATTCCAAACAACAACTATACTCATGAATGGTATCGTTTTAATGCCCATTATGCGATATATTGGGATTCCTTATATCAAGCTGGCTATATCATCTTACGTATTATTTTAATGTTCTGCTTAACTATGATTTTAACATCCACAACTAAACCTATGGATTTAACCTATGCATTTGAATGGTATATGACACCATTAAAGATTGTTAGATTTCCGGTTCATGAAACCGCGATGACATTATCAATTGCCCTTAGGTTTATACCAACATTATTAGATGAAACAGAAAGAATTATGAAAGCTCAAGAATCACGTGGTGTTGATTTTGCCCATGGTGGGCTTGGTAAGAAATTTAAAGCTATTATCTCTTTGATTATTCCATTATTTGTGTCCGCTATTCAAAGAAGTGAAGAATTATCAGATGCCATGGAAGCAAGAGGCTATGATCCAAGAGCAAAGAGAACTAAATATCGTAAGCTCACATTCTCTTGGAGAGATGCAATTGCCTTATTAGTGGCCTTAGCCATCTTTGGTGGAGTCTTATATCTCTTCATCATGGATCGTATCGGAATACCTAATGAACAATATATCCGTTTATTTGAATGGATTTTCAAAATCAATCCAGGTTTTTAGGGGGTTTTGTAGATGAGATTATTATGTCAAGTCGCCTATAAAGGCACCAATTATCAAGGTTGGCAAAAACAAAAAGATGCCCCAACTATTCAAGAAGAAATAGAAAAAGTATTATCAAAAATTTTGAATACTGAAATCAATATCTATGGATCAGGAAGAACTGATTCTGGAGTTCATGCTCAAAGACAATATTTCCATTTCGATATTAAAAAAGATGTCGACATTGATAAGCTTCGTTATTCACTTAACTGTTTACTTCCAAAAGACATCTATATTAACGAAATAAAACAAGTTGCAGATGATTTCCACGCAAGATTTTCTGCCAAATCAAAAACATATACGTACATTATTCGTTTAGATGAAAGAAATCCTTTCAATTTTGAATATGAATGCACCTATCCAATGCCTTGTGACGTCAACCTACTTGAGATGTCATTAAAACAGTTTGAAGGCACTCATGATTTTAGAGATTTTACTTCAAAAGAAGAAGATGAAGACGGATATGTAAGAACTATCTATTCTGTAGATGTTGTTAATCTTGAAAAAGTGAAACAATTTATCATTACATTCAAAGGCAATGGATTTATGAGATATATGATTAGAAATATGGTTGGCACTGCGCTTGCAGTTGCCTCACACAAAGAAAAAGAAGACTATATTGTCTATCATTTATCCAAAAAGGAAAATCGTGAAATTGTTCCGTATAAAGCACCAGCGGAAGGACTATATTTAGTGGATGTGAATTATTAATTTATTCACATTTAAATACTAGTTTGTTAAAATACTAAACCGAAAAGAGGAAAAACCCATGGGAAGAGCACATGAAGTAAGAGCAAAGGCGATGGCTGCCACCGCCGCAAAAAGAAGTGCATTATTCAACAGAGCTTCTAAAGAAATCTATATGGCAGCAAAATCTGGTGAGCCAGATCCATCAATGAACTTAGCGTTAAGATCCGCTATTGAAAAATGGAGAGGTCAAAACGTTACAAAAGAAGTTATTGATAGAGCTATTCAAAAAGCTAAAGGTGGTTCTGCTGAATCATATACACAAGGACGTTATGAAGCGTTCGGCCCTGGTGGTTCTCTCTTAATCGTTGATTCTTTAACCGATAACAGCAATCGTGCTTTAGTCGAAATTAGAACAACTATCACAAAGAAAGGTGGACACTTAGGTTCCACGATCTTCAACTTTACAGAAGCAGGTGTCTTTGCTTTCAAAGGCGATAACAGAGATGAAGTCGAAGAAACATTAATCTTAAGCGATGTCGACGTTAGAGAAGTTACTGCTGAAGATGGAATTATTGAAGTCATAGTTGAACCAACCGCATTCGCACAAGCTAGAGAAGTCTTATCCGGTATGGGTATTTCTGAATTCGAGACTGCTGAAATTACATTCTTAGCGAATGATCCAATCGAACTCGAAGACGAAGAAGATAAGAGAAAATTCACCGAAATGTTAGACATGCTCGATGAACTCGAAGACGTTCAAAACGTATATCACAACGTTAAAGGTTTATAATTCTTCAAACAATAAGGTCCTTTCAAATTAAACGGGGAGTAACGGGGACCTGACAAAAATCTCTCCACA
>JAEDDA010000048.1 GCA_016298185.1 Bacilli bacterium
AAAAAATGAGATGAAAATCAGCTCAAATTTTTTGCAAAAACGGGGAACTCAAAAATGAAGATTGAATAAAAACATTATAGATAATAAAAAAACAGTGTTCATCGCACTATTTTGTTAATAAATTAACGAATCTTTATATCCGTATTCTTCCAGATATTTGTTTAACTCATTAAGGTCATATATTTTGTTTTCTATACAATATCTAATGATTAAAGAATATTCAGAAGCAGATGCTAAAGTATAGCCAGCTTTTTTCAATAATGTTTTGCATTCATGGTTATTCGCATGTAAAGCAAAGACAATCTTCACCACTGTTTGCATGGATGGATTGATCTTACTAGAAATAATTGAAGACCAATGTTGTCTGGTGATATTAGCCTTGTTATATAAATCTGAGCTCTTATCAAAACCATACTTATCCATAAGTTCATATAAATAGGTGACAAAATCAGAAGCTTTTTCTTTATTGCTTCTATGTTTCTTTATAAAAGAATCTAAACTTTCCATATTTCTATTATAAATGTCAACTCCGAGTTGACCAAATTGATAATTGTTTCTTCTATAGTAATTGCGTCGATAGGAGGAACAAACAATGACAAAACTAGAAAAACTCATGGGATTAAAAACGCCCGCTGCTGAAAAAGATATAAGAGAGGAAGAAATCAAAGATATATCTACAGTAGAACTTGCTTATCGTATCGCGGAAGCAGCGCATAGAAATCAAAAGAGAGTAAATGGTGATTATTACTTCACTCATCCATTAGGAATGCTTAATAACTATGAAAAGATGCTATTCTCATCTAATAATCCATATAAATATGAAGCATTGATGGATCATAACATTCCTGTAGATGGAGTGAGAGAAATAATTCTTCTTCATGATGTCGTGGAAGACACAAATCTCACCCATAAAGACATCAAAGATATGTTCGCGGAATATGGATATGAAGTCTATTATGAAGCCTACATCGAAGAAGCATTAAAACTTCTTACTCATAATAAAAGAGAAAAATATGAAACATACATTAAAAAGATAATGGATAATTCAGTTGCTTCACTAGTGAAGATGTTAGATTTAATGAACAATGCCAATCTCTTCACATTAAACACTCTTGGAGAAAAGGAGTATGAAAGAGTACTGAAATATATCCACTACTTCAAAATGATTAATGACAAATGGCATTATGTTGAAAAAATAAATGGCTATAAAGCTGACATTAGATAATAAAAACAGCGGAGCAAATTCCGCTGTTTCTTTATCTAAGAATTTTATCTTTCGCTAATTGAAATTCCTCATCACTAAGCGCGCCAGATTCGTGAAGCTTCGCTAATCTTTCTAATTTATCTAGATCAGATTCTTTGCTTTCTTCGGCTTCAGCGACTACTTCATTTTTAGGAGCATCCGCTTTTCCTTTAGCAAGATCCATTTGTTTATAAAGGATATCGAGGAATGATTCATATCTATATAAATATAAGTTCCAAGTATTACCTTCTTGAGTCTTAATAGCGATTTTCTTTTTATGAGTTAATGTGACATCGACATCAACAACATTTACATATTCAATTTTGAATCCTTTTCCGGTATCGCGATTAGTCCATTCCAAATATGTTTCATAGAAGTAGACACCTCCATCACCATAATCGGAGTCACAAACCATTTTTTCAATTGGAGTTTTGTACATAATTTCTTCTTTCTTTATTACATAATACCTTCTTTTATTTGATAAAGGGCATTGAGCATTTCCACTAAATTCATATAACCATTCCAGTATTTATTCTTACGGATTTCCATCTTGCTATTGATATATTCAAAACATCTTTCTCTAACACCTTCTTCATCAAAATCTTTAAAGATTGCGTCAGCAAACTCTTTACCATCTTTTGTACCTTGTTCAATAAAGTATTCAAAATCGGTTTTAGAGAATGAAAATGGAGAAAAATTCTTAGGGAAGTTAAGAGAAACATCAAGGTCGACAATGATGGTTCCTGGCTTCACACTTTCATATAGCCATTCTGGTGGATAATAACGTGAGAAAGAGTGCATGATAATAATCATGTCTGGATCATAATATGTCGCTGGTAAAACAGGGATATTATCTGTTGCACCACCATCAATACAAATATGTTTATTAAATCTTAATGGACCATTAAAGATCGGTAAGCCCATTGAAGCGTTAATCGCTTGTTTTAAATCTTTTCTTGGCATAGAGTTTAAACAGTAATAACCGCAATCTAAACCCCATAGTCTAGTAACTGTAACATAAGTTGGTATCTTTAATTCGTCTTCCACTATGTTAAAAACAATATTAAATAAGTCGCCCTTAACTCTTTTAATAAAGTGAGTAATGGAGTCACAGTCGAGTTTAGCGTATTGTTCAATGAGCTCTTCGGTTCTTCCTACGCCTGTCGCATACGCAGTGAGTGCACCAATAGAGGAAGCGGAAATAACGCAGATTCTATCAAGACCAATCTTTTTAATTAATTGGTCGAGAAAAGCCACTTGCGCCGCACCACGACAAGTGCCACCAGAGACTACTAAAGCGATTTTTTTAATTTCTTTCCCCGCCATAGATACGTTTGACCTTTCTAAAGATAGAACCAACTAAAACGATGTTGTAGTTAACTAAATAGATAACGGATAAACCAAATGCAACAAAGATTAAAATTTCACTAGCTAAGCATAATGGTCCTTGTGCACTACCAGCATCCTCAAATAACAAGAATTTAAATGGGTCGTTAGGAGCGTACTTATTAATTAACAAGAAAATGAATAATATCGTAGCCATTATAAAATGGAGAACAAAAATAACTTCGGTGAAAATAGGTCTCATCTTTGATTTTCTTAAGAAAACCACAAATGTAGATGCTAATGCCGCGAGGATTAAATAACCAGGAATGATAAGAGATGGGAAATATTCACGGGCATCAAAGACACCGTTAATTTTACATAAGCCACATGCTAGTAAGAGATATCCGAGCAAGAATAAATCCATTTTTTCTAGTGAAGTTATGAGACTTTCTTTCTTACTACTAATAGCATCCACCACCACTAATGATCCAAATAAAATGAAATAGGACCATAAGCAAATGGCGTATTGGAAATTAAAGTACCAATCTAATAAAACTGAGAGAATGAATAAGTTAACAGCAAAAACAATAATGATCGTTCTGATTTGAGCTGAAAAATCATGACCTAAGTTAATTCTTTTTCTAATACCTTCGAAGTCTTCTTCGTTTGTATGACCGCAATAAGGGCAGCGGTAGAAATCCCTTCTTGATATAAATCCACATTTTGAGCATTTCATAGTGTTCACCTAATATTTACTCTATTTTAATACACTATGATACATTTTCGAGAAAAATGTTCATAAATTCATAAATTATTGCGTATTGTTTATTAATAAATTATTTGCTTAACCGCAAAACCGATAATACTTGTAAGTTAAAAATATTCTTGTAGAATAAAATTATGGTAACAATAGATCAAATTATTGCTGAATATTTGAACGAATGGACTTTTACTGCTGGTGGTAAAGTTTGGCCAATCGGCAACTTTGTTGCGTGTATAATCGCCTTAGTTCTCTCCACTGTTCTCTGTTCCATCATTGGTATTGAAAGAGAAAAAAGAGGTAGAACTGCGGGATTAAGAACTCACCTCTTAGTCGGTGTTGGCTCAACATTACTTATGATTGTATCCATTTATGGATTTCCAGCCATTTTCGGTGAAAAGAGAGACGTCGCTAGATTTGCGGCTCAAATCATCGCTGGTGTTGGCTTCCTCGGTGCTGGTGCAATCATTCACAGAAATTCAGGAACAAGAGGTTTAACCACTGCTGCGACAATTTGGATTGTCATGGCCATCGGCTTAGCATGTGGATCATTTAACTTTATCCTTGCTATTGCGGGTACACTTCTCATCATCGTTATTCTTACAGTATTTAGAAAACTTGAATCTAGACTCACCAAGAAAACTCCAATGCTTATCGTTAGATCAAAAGCAGGTGTTGCAGTTATCGCAAACATCATGAGAGTGGCACAAGAATTCGATTGTACAGTCACAGATTTACATTCCGAATTATTCGATAATGGTGATGTCGAATTAACATTTCAAGCATCTTCAAATACTAATGAATTTGAACAAAGTGAATTCATTGAAAGAATTAAACTTGTTGAAGGTGTCATCAATGTTAATGTTCTAAACGCCCATCAAAAATAAACAGCACACAGAAAAACTAAGAATAGATAATCGTAAATGGTTATCTATTTTTTGTTGGAGTATATATAATATAGAATATCTGTTTAACAAATAATGTAATCTAGCCATGTACTTGGTTAGATTTTCTTT
>JAEDDA010000049.1 GCA_016298185.1 Bacilli bacterium
AAAACTCGGAGGATTAATCCGAGTTATAGGCGATTTTTAAATCGCTTTTGTTCTACCCCATTCATTTAAATAAGTTATAATACAATTCAGAGGTATTATTTATGGACGCTATTGAAACAGTAAAGGCCATTCTTTCAGAGAAAGTCGATGTATCAAATTTAAAAGAAGAAGATTCGTTACAAAGTCTCGGTTTAGATTCTTTAGACTTAGTTGAAGTTATGCTCGCTATTGAAGATAAATTAAGTATTGAATTTACTAGCGACGAAATTGCTCAACTAAGCACTTTAAAAGATGTCGTTAAACTCATTGAAAGAAAAACAAAATAATTTCTTGTTTTAATAATATCGTTATGCTAATATCTTACTTGCGCTAAGCGCATATAGCTTAACGTAAACTTCTCTGGCCACCTAGCTCAGTCGGTAGAGCTATCGGCTGTTAACCGATCGGTCATAGGTTCGAGTCCTATGGTGGCCGCCACAACAAGGCCCATTGGAGAAGCGGCTTAACTCACATGCCTTTCACGCATGCATTCATGGGTTCGAATCCCGTATGGGTCACCAATGTTGAATATTAACCAGCAGTTAGATGCTGGTTTTTATTTTATTAATAAAGTATTATCATTTTAATAATGAAACGCTTTAATAATATTTCTTTATATAGATTAATTGCGACAATATGCATATTGCAGTTCCATATCTTTTATATTCTCTTTGCTAGAGCCATTCCATATGAAATGTTACTAAGTAAAGGTGTCCAAGGTTTAACTGCTTTATCAGGCTTTTTATATTCACAAAAATTAATTACTGACAACAAGAAATTTTATGGAAGTAATTTATTAAAGCTCATTATCCCCGCTTTAGTATGCGTTTTATTCATGGTGACATGGGATGCTATTTATATGGCTATAAATAGAGAATGGGGTTATGAAGCTTTTATCACTTATAGAGCATATGGTGGAAGAGTAATTACTCAAGCGGATAACTATTATTATCTTGGTTACATATTCATTTGCTATCTCATTACTCCGGTTTTACAAAGAAATGATAAATGGAGTGTTGTGGTAATAGTGGGTGTAATCGCTGTTGAAGTATTAGTGGGATTCTTCTTTGGACCAGCGATGATTGCAGTAAGTTATATCGCGGGTTATTATATCGGAAAGAAATGGTTTAAGACCTATACGGACACGGAACAGAAATATAGCGTGCCACATTTACTTACTTGGGCAGGAATATTAGGCGCCTCTATTGGTTTATACATATTAATTCACACATATGAATTTGGTGGTTCCTATTTGCTAAATAGAACTTATAGTCTGACTAACAATATTATTGTTACTATCTTCGGTATAGCGACATTATTCTTCTTTTTAATGGCGTTCAAATTCTTAAATAAATTTAAAGGATTTCCTCCATTCAAATATACTGACAAGCTTTCTCTTATCATCTATTTGATGAACCAAGCATTTATGTGTGGTGGCATGGCTGTCACTATCTATGTCCATGAATGGTGGTCCATTATGTTATTAATCTATGTCTTCACAATCGGAGCATCAGTATTACTTCAATTCATCTCTGAACTTATTCTTAAAGCTATTAATAAACCTAAACAAACAAAACCTGAAGAATCAAAGGTGGCATAACATGACCAAGAAAAGAAAAAGTATTGTAATTACTTTGTCCATAGTTGCTTCAGCGATAGTTACTTATTTTGGATTTGGATTAATTGGGGTAGGTGTTGCCTCAAACATTATTATTAACGATAGATATAGTGATTTAGATTTATTAGAAGAAGACTTTTACGCAGTTCAAAATTCGAGAAATGACTATCCTGCATTAGCGGAAAGAGAAGAAATTCCTTTTAAATGTGGGAAAGAGACTCTTATGGGTTATTTATATGAAAATCCCTCTCCAAAAGGAGTGGTGATTGTCGCTCATGGGGTTGCTAACTTAGCGGACGCAAATGGTGCGCAAGTACAAAACTATTATGTTACGCATGGATACGATGTTTTCGCTATTGATATGACAGGCTGTGGTCGTAGTACTGGTAAAGGCATGAAGACATTATTTGAAAGCAAATATTGCGTTAAATACGCCGTAAATACAATGAAAAACCATGCAAAAACGAAAGATTTACCGATTTTTCTTATTGGGCATAGCTGGGGTGGATATGGTGCTATATGCGCCACAAACGAAGTTGATGGCGTTTCAGCAGTTGCATCATTTTCCGGATATAACACACCAAGCGAAATGATGTATGCTTTCGCGGAAACCAATACATCAAAAGCAGTTATTGTTACTAAACCCGCTATGGAATTTGGTGTTTCTCTAATCTGGGGAAATAGATCATTCATCACCGCGGAATCAGCGATTAAGAAACATCCGGAGATTCCTTACTTCATCGCTCATGGAGATAAAGATAATACTGTGCCGCTAAAACAAATTTCTATTTATGACAACGTGGTTAGAGATAGTTACAAAAATGTCACCACTTATAAAATAGAAGGAATGACCCATGGCTCACCTTGGAAAACATTAGAGGCGGTTAAGGTTACCGCTATATATGAGCAAGGTTTAAAAGATTTAAGAAAAGAATACAAAGGGAAACTTCCTAAGGAAGTAAGGGATGAATATCTCGCTAGTATAGATAAAGAAAAAGCCAGCGAAGTGAACGCTGACTTATTAAATAAAATTGACGAGATGTTTACTTCTTGTCTTTAGAATATAAGTTATACGTCAAGTTATGCTTGGCGTTTCTTTTTTCCTTTGGAAGTGGATCAATCCAAACTCCATCTTCAATTCTCTTTAAACATTTTTCTCCATAGCAGAGTCTACAAAATTCTTCCACTTTGTTAAACGAATATAATTTATGACCTTCGAAATCATATTCCCTAAATGGATAGATAACTCCTCTTGGATAGGCGAGATTTTCTTTTTTCTCCGCCCAATCTTGGAAGGGAATGATAACTGTTTGGCTTACCATAGGTGAATCTTTATATTTTTCTGCGACTTTCCTTTCGAAGTCCTTGAGTTTCTTTTTCATTCCATAGGGATGGATTCTTAAGAATGCATCTAAAGCAACATAAGGTACCATTCTTCTTTTTGAATATTTAATTAACTTGTAATGTTCTTTTGGATCTTCTGGAACACCCATTAAAGCAACGATGTCAATAAAAATACCATCGCTGTTTTTGCATCTATTTGGTAAGGTGTACCAAAATTTTTCTTTGATATAGGAATTCTTATAACGGATTTTAAATGTTGGGATTAAAACATTAAATCTCTTGTTATCCTCATAACAATCAAAAGCGAATTCTTCACCCAAATCATTTTTTAGTGCATTCACAAGTCGTGGGACATCAAAATAATCGATTGCCACATCCATATCATCATCCCAAGGGATGAAACCACCGTAATTAACAATTCCTAAAGCACTTCCAAAAGATAATGCATATGGAATATTGTTCTTACGGCACACTCTATCTAATTCGAGAATTAATGTTAAAAGAATAGGATGGACATCCCTGACATCATGATGCTTTTTATAGACATCTTTTCCGAGGTCGTAAGAATTATTATCAACGACGAAATTTTTCTTATCCATTGTTTAATAATTTTATCACATTAGATTATTTCTTAAACACCTATGTTGCTCTACAATATTGGTAGTTATGGATAAAACAGTTCTTGCTTATATTAAAAAAGATGATAAATACCTCATGCTTTTTAGAAATAAGAAGAAAGTTGATATCAATAAAGGGAAATGGATTGGTATCGGTGGTCATATTGAAAAAGATGAAAGCAAAGAACAAGCTTTAGTGAGAGAGATTAAAGAAGAAACTGGACTAGATGTTTTACATTATGTCTATAGGGGAGAGTTGCTATTTGTTAATAACGACTTTGAAGAAATAATGCATCTCTATTTAGTAGATGGAGTTAAAGGATCTTTAATTGAATGCGATGAAGGCGAATTAGCGTGGTTTAAAAAAGAAGAACTCATGAAACTAAATATGTGGGAAGGAGATTATAAATTCCTTCCATTACTATTAAACACAGAAGATTTTATCTGTTTAGAACTTAGATATAGCGATGACCAATTAGTGGAAGTGAAAAAAATGGAGCAAGATATAAGAAACTAAGGAGATTTCTAATTAATTTTCTTATTATCTTTGCTTGAAAGTTAACTCGTACGTAGTTTATAATCTTTTAGGCATATAGGGGTGTAGCACAATGGCAGTGCAACGGTCTCCAAAACCGCTGATGCGAGTTCGATTCTTGTCACCCCTGCCATAT
>JAEDDA010000021.1 GCA_016298185.1 Bacilli bacterium
ATTTTATCAAGGTTACATAGATTGTTTAAATTGTTTTACATATCTAGACCATGTATGTGAATTCTCAGAGTAAATTCCGGTTTTAGTCAAAAACAGGATTTTAGTCTAATAATGTATAATGGAATCTTCTGCACCAGTACCATAAACTGCAGAATCAGCATTTGGCTTTTCTTCTTCTTTATTACCTTTATTACATAAATCACAAGCGGTAAGAGAAAAAAACACTAAAAGCCGCAACAACAAACATTAAACCTTTTGTCATAGATAAACACTTCTTAATTTCATATTAACTAATTAAGAGCAATAATTCTTGTTTCTAAAGAAGGGCGTGACAAAAAATGAAAAAATCCTTAAATGCAAACAGAGAAATTGAAACAGAAGTACTTCAAGAAAGCTAGAATCGAATCATATCGTTCTTCTTCCCACATTAATATAGATATAGGTGAGTAATTTTAAATTAAAAGCAGTCTTTTAGACTGCTTCTTTTAGTATTTAATATCTGAATCTATTTAACGTAGGCAAAAGATTGCGGAGCAACTCTCAAACCAAAATCTATTAATTCTTTTGGCTCATCGAAAATCTTGATTTTGCCTAATCTATACGCATAGGCAACTTTCCTGTTTTTAAAATATGAAGCGAAATAATCTTTTGTGATTCCTGATTCGGCTTGTGTTTCTTTCCAAAGATCTTCAGGCGCCATCATTAACACGTCCGCTATTTCAACTTCTGCCACAATCTTTTTGACAGGTGTTGTTTCATAAATAATTATTTTTCCAATATCCTTTTTAGCGGCTTTTTTTCTATATTCAAATTTTTTAGTGCCATTAAGAATGTTTTTTACATGCATAGGTTTGATAGAAATAACTATGTTTTTTTTCATAAAGCGACGCCTCCTAATTCTAAAAGTTTTTCAAATTTTTCTTTCGAAATTTCCGTAGTCAATCTCGGACCTCTAGTTTCATCTATTATATTATTCGCATACAAATCATTCAAGGTGATTTTATTATTTAAAGGTTTTAAGAATAAAACCTTTATAATGGTTCTATAGTTATTTTGATTGTAAAACTCATTTAGTTGTTCTTCACTAAAAACAGATCTATTTTTGCACACATTCAAAAAATCTTGAAAATTATTAGGATGTAATACTTCTTCTAGAATACATATTCCAGAAACTACAGAATAATATTTCTTGTAAAATCTTTCAGACATACGGTAGACAGCCATCAAATCGCCAGGTTTGACAGGTAAAAATTTTGTTCTACAAACGTATATTTTTTCGACGGCATAACCACAAGGTTTTTCTTCGAATAATGTCATATTCTCATTTTTTAAATACAGATCAGGAAATAAATCTGTATGGAATTGAGAATCTATTGGTAAAATGCCATATTTCATATTCTTTTTTAAATTTGGGAAATTAAATTTTGGATTTTTTTCATTTCTATATATTCCCATCTTTTTAACAAGAACTAATTCACCATTAGATTTTTTGTGCCCGTAAATTTCAAAGCCCCACTCCATCATCAATTTCATAAGGAGATTTACTTCTGTTCTTTTGTTTTGAAATAGAGTTACATATATTTCTTCAACATTGCTTTTTAGAGCATAGTCAAAAACAATTTTTAAAAAACGTTCTCCAATCCTTAATCCTGTACTATTAATCTTAAAAGTGCCTATTTTCAATCTACGCAAAGGTGAAAAAATAGGTTCTATATCACTATAATCTTCTTGTTCATTTTCAATCTTCAGGTATAAAAAGCCTTGAAGTCCTTTATCGTTTTTAAAAACATATGCTTCTTCGCCTTCTTTCGCTTTTTTATTGAACCATTTATTAAATTTAATGCCTCCATAATCATCACGGAGTGAATCGAAAAAACAATCTTCTATAGCAAGTGATGATATTTTACATAAATTGACAGAAAGAACCTTATATGGAATCAATGAAGGATATTTTTTCTCAACTAAGGATAAAAAATCGTTGGTTGAGAAAACACAATCGCTTAAATATAAATCTTTCGCCTTAGAAAGAATTCCCTTATCATCAGTGATGAAAAAATCTACTCTTCCTTTATATATTTGATATAAAAACAAATTATCTATTTTGCTATTATCATCAGTCGCATATTTGGACAGTGTTTTAATAAAAAAATCATCATTTATTGCTGCTGATTGTAGACAATTATAGGCCTCCATTTTCGCAAGCATATTTTCAACAATTGTTTTGTTATTGTACTTTTTTAATTCTTCTTTGATTTCTTCTAAAATATACTTGTTTACTTTTAGTTTATCCAAACTCTTATAGAGTTGAATAACTTCATAGGCTATATTATTACTACTTTCACGATGAATCACTATATTAGTATCCAACAAAATATTGGAATTTTTTAACTCGCTAGAAAATAATTCTATTTCAAAAACTTCAATTCCATACTTTCTCACATCATCCTGAGAATAAAACTTTTTACATTCATGAATAACCGAATCAAAAGTTGAATAAATGCCCTGAAAATCATAAATCCAATTTATTGATAGTGCTTCTTCCCAATTTGGAAAGTATTTGATGTTTTTGACAATAACTTTTACATAATTAGATCTATCTTGGTTTGAAATCAAAATTAAAATATCATCTATTTTAATTTGCTTTCTTTCAGATGTAGCCAATCTATATTCGTTACGTTTAATACCCGTTCTAATTAAGTCAAGGTATTGTTCTCTAATTCTTAATCTATGTGTTTCCATAATTCGAATTGATTTTAATTAAGAGTGTTTTCAATGGCCCATAGTTCACATTGAGTTATAAGCGTCTCCAATTTATTTAATGAAAATCACAACTTCATCGGGTTCGAATTGCATGTTAGAAAGGAGAATTTTTAGAATTTTAATTTTTCTTTCTGTATTGTTATTGGTTTCAACATACAATCCATCGTCGACAATCGCTGGCCTGGTTAATGCCTCTTTGCTGTCTGATATTAGGAACCTTTCAGAACTAAATAGTTCTTTCTTTGACATGAGAAAGACAAGTAATTCTTGATTAATCTTATATAAATATTTAATAGTCGCAACATACAAATTTGACCAAGAATCTTCAATAATCTTTTCTTCTCTTATTTGGATACCAGCAGGGTTTGTTCCAGCGTAGTCATACTCTTCATCATCTAATAAGAAGTGAGATTCAGTAGCAATATCTTCAATACTTGTAACTTTTGGGAATGGCCATAGCTTCAATGCTATTTCAGCTAAGTCATCTCCTCTATCATCAATAGCCTTTTCATCTTTCCAATCATCGATACTATTAAAATATTGGTTAAGAATAAGCCTGCTGAAATCCATATGGACTTTCTTTTCTTTGTATAGTTTGTTGGACATCTCAGTATTGTATGCAGTCAATGATAAGTTACCAATTCTATGGCAATAAGATTCATGGAACTCTTTCCAGTCTTGTCTATTTAGATATTTGACCCATTCATCAGATAATGTTTGAGGCAAAATATGCTCAACAGATAAATTTGAAAAGTCTATAACTTCCTTGCCTTGTTTGTTTAATTCCATCTTCTTTAATATATAGAAGATGTTTCTTGTATGATACATATCTCTAGTGGTAAATTCTCTAACAAATTCATCGTCCTTAGGGAAGTAAGCTTTTGTAGAAATACCGGCAAGAGCATTGGCGACTTTTTTAACTGGATCTGCATAGAATTTCTCACCATGTTTTTTCATAATGTCATTATAAAGAGATGCCATAACTTGGGACATACCACCACCAGCTAAGTTACAGACGTTTCTTCTGATTAAATAAGCTTCCAAAACTCTTAGAATTTTTGCAAGAGAATCATCGGCTATTTTCTTTGCACCAGTTTCGTCTGGAGTATTATCAATTAATAGTCCAAATACAAACGGATACGTTGTCGTAATATCTAAAGAAGAATAATCTTCTAATGAATTTAAGAGAACCTTTGAGTCAGCCGATGGAACTAAAAGTCTATTATAGATTTGAGCCATCTTATATAAGTGAGACAAGAAGTCAGTTCTGTCAAATCCCTTACTTCTATAGAATTTTTGGAATGTTGAATATGGTACGTTCTTTGTATTAGGAGTAACGATTCCGTTCTTTAAAGAAAGATAATCTCTAATGAATTGTAAGAATCTATCACCCATAAGCTTTTCAATATTGAGCCAATACTTCTTATATAGCTCGTCTTGTTCTTCAGCTT
Source organism: Bacilli bacterium (assembly GCA_016298185.1). Classification (GTDB taxonomy): domain Bacteria; phylum Bacillota_I; class Bacilli_A; order RFN20; family CAG-826; genus RUG13091. Next base: position 4,212 of record JAEDDA010000021.1, read on the forward strand.
TACAGTTCATTAATAAGTAGTTTCTGATTAAGTCGACATCTGTTAATTCGAGACCAGTTGAGTTCAAACTTTCAAAAATGACTTGTGGATTATCGCTATCATCTAAATAAACAACAACACCCTCTAGTCTTTGCAATGCATTGTAAAAATCTTCGAACGGAACTTTCATACCTTCGATCATTTTCTTAAATTCTCGATAGTTACGACCAATTGTTGAATCAGGATCTACAGGTTCATCATTCATCAACTTATTAAAATTATCGTTGTCAACTTGATTTGGTTTTAATTTTAATCTTAGGGTCGAATCTTTTGCAAATTTGTTGATTAAGTATGTTTCAGTGATCTCATTTCTAACTTCTTCGTATTTATCGCCAAATTGTCCCAAGTAATCATAAAGTGCTTTAAGAATTAAAGTGATTGAAGTGAGTCTTTGCTGACCATCAATTAAAACGAATTGATTATAATTTGTATCTACAAATCTAGTGAATTTGCACACAAACGCACCCATAAAGTGCTTTCTATCAGGATGATCCTTATCTTGTGCTAAATCAATAACATCATTAAAAAGCCTTATACAGTCTTTGATTCTCCAATCGTAGTTTCTTTGGAACACAGGTATGACAAATTGACATTTTGTGCCAGATATCAATTCATTTAATATTTCTTTTTCTTTTGCTTCCATAATCGTCTCCTATTTCTTTAACAATTTATTCATATATGATGTCGGATTTATCAGTGAATCAATCGCTCCATTTTCTAAATCCTGCAAGTTGTATAAATTCTCTAAAACATCGAAGGCTTCTTCTAAATTATGCCTTGCACTATTCCAACCAATGCCGTCAGTAAACCAAACGAATTGGAATCCACTAATTCCTTTAGATTCTAAAGTCAGAGTTTTGTAACTTCTAGCAGTTTCATTTAATTTAGAACCACTACTGCCATAAAAATTACATTCACATGCAAAAACTGTGCCTAAGGCTCCAACAAACACAAAATCAAATCTCTTCTCCGCCTTGCCATCGTTGCTAAGTTTAGATAAGTCTAAATGGAATTTCTTTTCGACTTCCGAGGCATACATTTCTTTAAAATATGTTTTGCCTTTAACAAGACCTGCTTTGATTAAATACGATTCAACAAGGTCTTCCATGACATGACCAGTTCTATTCTTTCTTCCATTGGTGTCCATACCAACTTCAATGCCTAAAACATAATCAACCAAGTTATTGATAATGTGATTTTGTAATAAATCGAAGAGACCACTATTTCTCATGAAGAGAGCATATTGATCGACAGTATAGTTCATTTTAACAAAGTTAAAAATATAGCTTCCATCAGCATCTTGCACTTTAATTTCAGCTTCACGCTTTGCTAATAAGATTGGAACCACAACTAAAACATTAGGGTATTGATTAACAATGGCTTTAAATTCTTCTTCTATATTTTTAGAACCAATAAGCGAATTCAAAATGTTAAGTTCAACTTTAATTTTTTGAACATTTTCATAGACTTTATCGAAATCAGTGTAATAAGTCCATGTGGCTATGCTGTCTTTCATGGTAGATAGCCAATTATCAAAAATTCTGTTTGCCATCAGTTTTGCCTCCTAAATATCTTTTTTTGGTAAGTTCCAAATAATCTACATCCAATTCTATACCAATATATTGTCGATTCATATAATGAGCGACAATTCCTGTCGTGCCACTACCATTAAAAGGATCTAAAATTGTGTCTCCTTCTTTAGAAGCAGCAGTGATTAGGCGTTCTAGTAGTTTTATTGGTTTTTGAGTTGGATGCTTTCCGTATTTCTTTTCGCTCTTGGGTGCTGTAGAAATTTCCATTATTTCAGGCTCGCCAAACTCCCAGACATCTTTCATCTGCTTTCCACCATTTTCCTCTTTCATAGCTTCATAGTTGAAATAATGATTACCCTTCTTTTTAAGAGTTAGTTGTTTTCTGGCCCAAATAATAGTTTCAGTTGAATGAGTAAAACATCTACAGGCGAGATTTGGTGCTGGATTATTTTTCTTCCAAATAATATTATTGATAATTGAATATCTTTCCAGTTCAAGAGCTACCCCTATAGCGTAAACGCTATGAAGCGTTGAAGAAATCATTATAGTCCCATTGTCTTTAAGGACTTCTCTACACAAAGCAATCCATTTGCGATGATACTTGATTCTATCTTTTATGGTTTTAGAATAATCCCATTCGCCCTTGTTTACTGATACTTGTTTTCCGCTTTGACAGCTTACTCCACCGCTTGAAAGAAAATATGGAGGATCAGCAAAAATCACATCAACTGATTTAGGTTCTATTTTTTTAAGCAATTTAAAAGAGTCTCCTTTAAGGAGTGTAAAATCACCATCCTGAAAAAAGACATCTCTCTTAGTATACATATTAATAATTTGTAATAATCACTTCTTCAACATCGCCACGGCCATCGCCTTTCGAATTAATCATTCTCTTAGCGTTGATAACATGAATGTTGAACTCTTTATATAATTCTTGGATAAAAGGTGTGTTAGCATTGCTTGCCATAACGAGAACACCTTTATCGGTTAATTTTATAATTAAATCTCTAAGTCTAGTTTGTTCATTTCTTCCAAAGCCGCCAGCTGTGTAGGATGTGAAAGATTGTTCACCCACTACATCATATGGCGGGTCAAAATAAACAAAGTCACCAGTTTTAGCAGTTTTAACAGCGTCGGCAAAATCTTTATTCAACAACACTGGTTTTCTCTTATTGAAATATTTATGCAATGCTTGGATGTTGTCTTCATCGAAACATTTAACTTTTTCTCTTTTGGCGGAAGGAACATTAAAAAAACCTTTACCGTTAACTCTATAAAGTCCATTGAAACAGGCTTTGTTTAAATATAGACAACGTGCTGCTTTTTCTGGCATTGTCATATTTTTATAAGCTGTTTTCTTTCTATCTAAATCACGTAATTGATAATAGTATTCCTCAGAATGGTTTTTTTCATGCAGCTTACAAAGTTCATAAAACTTTTTGAAAAGTCTTTTGTTTCTGAGGCATTTGTAAATGTACATGAGTTCTTTGTTAGAATCATTTATTGTTGCGTGAATTGGGAGAAGTTCCAAAAGTAAAGCACCGCCACCTACAAATGGTTCGTAATAGTTTTTGAATTTCTTTGGTTTAAACTCTAAAAGTTTATCCATAATTTGGCGTTTTCCGCCAGCCCATTTAACAAAAGGTTGTATACTCATAATGTGCTCCCTTTAAGAACTAATGATCTTAAAGTTAGATTACCACGATCACTTTTAGATATCCACAACCTTTTAAATGGATAAATAAAAACCGATCATTAAGTCGGTCTTACATTTATTTCGATACAATTATTGTGTTTGGTTTATCATTAAATAATTACTTATTAATAGTTAATAATAATGAATCGTTTTTTAGATATTTATATAAATAAAAAACTCCGATTAATCGGAGTATTTTTAACTAACTGGTGCCTCCTGGCGGAATCGGACCACCAATAGATCCTTACCATGGATCCGTTATACCACTTAACTAAGGAGGCATCGCTTAATAGCGAATTAAATATTATCTTAAAACCGATATATCTACAAGTAGAAATTAGTTTATTTGACCTCTTCACCTAATAGGTCGTAAACGAATGCTTCATTAATTTTCACTTTGACGATATCGCCTTCGTTTAATTCTTCCTTACTAGTAAAGTAGATCTTTCCATCTACATCATCAGGTGCGTTCCAATAACTTCTTAATAAATATTGTTCTTTTTCTTTTCCGACCACTAGGCCTTCCATTATCTCACCGATGTGTGTTTTATTTCTTTTATAAGAAACGCCTTGCTGAGCGCGCATTAATCTATCTAAACGCGCTTTCTTGGTGTTCTCATCAATTTGGTTTTTAAAATTATAGGATTTGGTTCCTTCTTCTCTGGAATAAGTAAACGCACCTAAATGATCAAATCCTATTTCTTTAATAAAGTTAATAAGATTATCAACATCTTCTTCTGTCTCTCCTGGGAATCCCACCATGACTGTGGTTCTAAGAATTGCGTTAGGAACTTTAGTTTTAATCTTATTAAATAAGTTTCTTAAGAACTCTTTATTACCTCTTCTATTCATATCCTTAAGAATATGATCCTCACTATGTTGAATAGGAATATCAAAATAAGGAGTTAATCTCTTCTCTTTTGCGATTAAATCAATAAGTTCATCACTTATCTCGTCAGGATATAAATATAAAAGTCTAATATATTCTAACTTCTTAACACCTAATAATCCCTTTAATAAGGACACTGTGTTATGTCCATCTTTTAAATCAATACCGTATTTCGTTGTGTCTTGTTCTAAGACAATAACTTCTTTAATTCCGGAATCTGCGAGTTTGTTCGCCTCTTCAATAATCTCATCATATGGCCTAGAGACAAAATGTCCTCTTATAAGAGGTATCGCACAATAAGTACAACAGTTATCACATCCTTCGCCTATCTTGAGATACGCGCTATATTTACCTGTTGATATAACACGATAATGGTCATCAAGACCGCCTTCATCATTTAATTTATTATCAACACTTTTAAAGAATTTATTAAATTTATCGTAATCGTGAATAGGAATGAAATATGCTTCTGGGATTTCTTTTCTTAATTCTTCTTCATATCGCTCAGCTAAACATCCTGTAACCACTACTTTCTTGTTATAGGAAAGCATTTCAAAAATTGTATTAATCGATTCTTTCTTACTAGAATCAATAAAACCACATGTATTAACAATGATAATGTCACTATCTTCGATTGTATTCGTGATGGTATAGCCATCATGTTTTAATAATCCGAGGATATTCTCACTATCAACGAGGTTTTTTGCGCAACCTAAAGAAACTAAGCCCACTTTTAACATATTTGTTATTCAGTCCTTAATGCCACAACTGGATCTTGGCTTGCCGCTTTAATCGCAGGTATTAAACCAGATAAAACATTTAATAAGATTGATACACCAATCATGATTAATGCAGTTGGAATAGTTAATATGGCCATATTGCCAATACCGAATGCTGCATTAATAGAAATATTAAAGATTAACGCAAATAAGTATGTGGTACCAATACCAAACACACCACTAGCTAAACCAATGATTAAACATTCGGCAATAAATAATCTTGATACATCTCTTTTTCTACCGCCAAGAGAACGGATAACACCAATTTCCTTAACGCGTTCCATCGTAGAAATATAAGTAATAACCGCAATCATAAAGCAAGAAACTACTAACGATAATGATGTAAAGGCAATTAATGCCACAGTAATTGTGGTAATGAGTGTATTAATTACATTAATGATAATAGCGATTGTATCGGTATAAGCTAACTCTAATCTGTCTTTCTTTTCTAATGTATGTCCATTAGGAAGAGTGAGGGGGCCTTCTTTATTCCATGTATCTAAATATTTAGTAACATTTTTCTTACTATCAAAGTCTTTTGGATAAATCGCTATCGCTCTTGGTAAATCATCAAATTCATTGACTCCTGTTGTGGATAACTTAGCGGAGTATCCGCATAAAGATCTTAAATAAGCTTTATTAATATCACCTGCAGTTGTACCTGCACCAGTAATAGAGAACATACTAGATAAGGATGAACTGAAGTCAGTATTAAGCGCCATCGCAATACCAGGAACATTATAAATAGGATGGTCATCACCATTTTTAAATGATGTATATGTGTAAGTTACATATGCAGTATAAATCTCACTGGATTTACTGTCGGAATTGATATGTGCTTTGATACCATGAACTGCATTATTAACAATTTGGCTGAAAGCGCCTTGGTGCATATATTTTTCGGTTAAAGCAGATGTGTAATAAACACCTCTATCTAAACAACCGAAATTCACATCTTTCTTTTTCTTTAAGATTCCAGCGATTTTCACTGGTTCGCATAAAGAGATATCAGGTGTGGCATCATACATATATCCAGCATGAGTTATTTCTTTATTCTTTATATATGTCTTTGGGGAAGATGGTTTTAATACACTAGTCCAAACACCATATTCGGCGTTATATGTTTGTATATCTGTAGAATAATCGCTACCTAAAACAAATCTAAAGGAGAACTGTCCAGCAACATCAACATTCCACCATCCGACAAATGGATTAGAAACATCACTTGGTCCTTCTGGGTTTCTATTAACGGATAATAAGGAAGAGGGAATTTGTGAATCGTTAATTGACAAAGAACCTTCTAATGATTCTGTGTATTGGTTATAAATAAATTGAGATTTGATCGCTAGTCCAGGCGCGGTAATTATTTCCGCAGGTGGTTTTGTAAAATCGTACATTTCTTCTTCGATTGTACAAATATCATTCTCAAGTTCGTTATATTCGTACATATTATCGTGTTCGCAGAATAAAAGTTCTTTACCGATAATGTCATCAATCTTAAATTTGCTCTTATATTTATATAATTCATCTAACTCCGCAAGTTTTGCTTGTTTTTCTTCATCAGTTAGCGAATCATCACCATTAATTTGTTGAGTCTTAACGGCTTTTTTGGCGATATTTAAGAATTCTTTTTCGTTATAAAATCCCATTTGTGCATATGTGAAATCAGTTAATGTTTGGTTATCATCCACCACTAATAAGATTTCATTAGCGTTAGTTGGATATTTAGAATTTGCGCCAAGAAGATCATATTGAGAAAGAATATAATCTTTTTCTCCTGGGACTTGTTGCATGAAGTCAGTAAATAGATCAACAAACATTGTATATTCTTTAAATCCGTCAACAGTATTGAGTTCAGAAATATACATTTGTGTTAAACCATTTAAAGACATATATCTCTCTTCACTAGTTTCATCTCTTTGCCATTTAGTGAAGATATTATTTGTAAGGTCTAAACCATAATCTTTAAATATCGCGGAGATATATTTATCTTTATCAGGCATACCTTCGATAAAGTTAATTAAATCATCGTTAATATCATTAGTCTTTACTTTAGTAAAATCGTTATATTTCGACATCAAGTATTGAATCATAGAATCCAAACCAACTTCGGTAGTTAAATCGAACTTAGATAATTCTTTTTGATCCATTGTGGCTAAACCAGACATTAATGAAGAATAATCGACTGCGGTTTCTGCTATTTGAAGAGGATATCTTGATAACATATCATTTTGCATGCCATCGACATAATTATTAACACCTTGTCTTACTGCAAGAACCGCAGAGACACCGATGATACCAATAGAACCCGCAATGGTGATAAGAACTGTTCTTTTAATCTTGCTTAATAAATTAAAGAAAGATAATCCAGTGGCAGTAAAGAAAGACATAGATGTTTTAGTCTTATTACCTTTATTGACGGTTTTCTTATCTAAAGCGACTTTTAGTTGTTCTTTATTTTCACCTTCGTATGGATTGTTATCGCCAGTGATTAAACCATCTTTCATGGTGACAATTCTATTCGCATATTCATAGGCTAAATCAGGGTTATGAGTAACCATGATAACAAGTCTATCCGCAGCCACCTCTTTTAAGAGATCCATAATTTGGACACTGGTTTCACTATCTAATGCACCAGTAGGCTCGTCCGCTAATAAGATTTCTGGATTATTAACTAATGCTCTAGCAATAGCGACTCTTTGCATTTGACCACCGGATAATTGGTTTGGTTTTTTCTTTTCCATGCCTTCAAGACCAACTATCTTAAGGGCTTCCATCGCTCTTTGTTTTCTCTCTTCTTTTTTGATGCCAGAAATAGTAAGAGCCAATTCCACGTTACTTAAAATAGATTGGTGAGAAATAAGATTGTAGGATTGGAAAATAAAACCAATACTATGGTTTCTATATGTGTCCCAATCTCTATCGGTATAGTCTTTTGTGGATTTACCTTCGATGACTAAATCACCACTTGTGTAGCGATCAAGACCACCAATAATATTAAGCAATGTGGTTTTACCGCATCCAGAGGCACCTAAAATAGCCACAAATTCGTTGCGGCGGAAATTAATAGATAATCCCTTTAATGCGTGGACTGTCGGTATTCCCTTACTGACATAATCTTTTTTGATATTAACAAGCTTTAACATAACAATACCCCCTTAAAGTGCCTATTGGGTTCTTAATAACTGTAATAATTATATATTCAAATAATTCTTTGTTAAGCAAAGACGCTCAGAAAAAGAAAAATCCACGTTTTTCTTCCATGGATTCTCTCATAATTTATCTATACGTTACTATGGGTTATTTCTTATGTTTTAATAAGTTAACTTTCTGCCTATATTCTAAGTCCTTGCTTGGTTTCTCATTTTCAATCTTACCAATCATCCTCGCTCTTAACATCATAAGCGCTACTCCTAATGCTAAGAATAATAATGCTGGTAAAACCAAGGTGAAGAAATAAAGCATTAAGTTAAAATTATCTTTAAGAGTTAACATAAGCACTAAAAAGACAGTGAATAAGACAAGCGATAATCCTGGTAATAATAATGTTGGTAAGAAGCTACCGATATGATATCCACCATATTGATATTCAAGTTTCTTTAGTTCATCAATATAAGGAACACTATCGTCTCTAACAAACTTTAAAGTGATTCTTTTACCTTTAACGGTTCTCTCTATACATTTATATTCAAATATTGAATATGTATCGATTAATTGTCTTTCATTAATCTCATTAGTTTTAATAATCTTTTGTTCCATGGTCTTAATTATAAAAGAATTTATAAGCAAAAAATACAATTACTAATGTTACATTTGTCACTATTACATATATAATGTTTGTCATGAGTAAAACGAATAAGGCATCCACTAAGTCATTAATCTCTCTCGCATTATATGCTTTAATGCTCAAACACGATTATGACACTATTACTGTTAAAGATATCTGTTCTAAAGCAGGAATATCTAGAATGTCTTTTTATCGTTACTTCTCTAAGAAAGATGATATCTTTATCGACTTCTGTGATGAGAGATTTGAAGAATTTTATTCTTCTATTATCAAAGATAAAACTCATAGACCAGAAGAATTCACATTAGAGATGTTTAAATTTATTAAGAAATATCACCGTCAAATTAAAATCCTTCAAATGGCGCATCGTGAGTTCTTATTACTCGATCAATTAAATAACTACGCAAAATACATATTATCTAATCTGAAAACAGCTTATTTAATCGAGCAAAGAGGCAACACCATCTTTGCCTACTTTATGGCGGGTGGATTCTTTAACACCCTTCTTTATTGGTTAAATACTAATTTAAAAGCCACCCCAGAAGAAATGAATATCATGCTCTATAGGATGGCTAATATTAAGATTTAATTATAATTAAGGACTAATCCATGTCCTTTTGTGCTTGTTCGTAAGATTGTTTAATCTTCTTTATAACGCTTGCCTTTTTAGAGACTTTTTTCTTTGCCTCTTTATCAATCGTGCCTCTTAAGATCTTTTGTTCACGCACCGCTAATGCGACTTCTTCAGGAGAAGCTTTCGCGGTTTTCTTTTCATCTTCTCCGTTCACAGTCACTTGTGTATATGGAATTTGCACATTATTTTTCTTAAATGCTAAATAGAATTCTCTATTCATATCTCTAGTGACTTGGAATCTATTAGATTCATCAACATAACATAAGACTAAGAAGTTAATTGAGGAAGCACTGATAGAATCAATACCTTTATACCAAGGACCTTCGGTAATGTTTGGTACTTTTTCTTTAATCTTTTCGATTTCTTTTAAGATAATGGCTTCCACTCTTTCAACGTCTTCATTATATGAAACGGATAATGTCACACTAGAAACACTTCTCATACGAGACATATTCACGACTGTAGAAATTGAACTATTTGTGACGGATTTAATATTGCCACCGAAGTCTTCTAACTTTGTGGTTTTTAATCCCACTTCCACAACTGTTCCTCTAAAGCCATCGATAATTACTGTGTCACCAACACCAAAGCAATCATCGAATACAATAAATAAACCACTGATAACATCTTGGATTAAAGATTGGCATCCTAAACCAACGATTAATGTGATAACACCAACACCCGCTAATACACCAGCGACATTAACACCCCAGATAATTAAGATAACCGCTATAGCAATTAACATCATGCCGTATTTAATAAGTGATCTAATTAAAGAAGAAATTGTTTTACTCTTCTTAGATTTATTATCAAATAGATGAGTAATAAAATTACTCACAAAGATAAGAATGAATGTCACAAAAACAATCATTACAGTAATTAACCAGTTAAGCGCACTGCTAGCGAGAACATATCCGACTAACGCCCATCCATGAGCGAATGTCTTATATAATGTTTCACCTGTTACTTCATCTGTGCCAATTGGATAACGATATAACTTATCCGCAGTTTCATTACCTAAGATTGGTCTAGCGTGCATCATGATGAAGAATACCACTAATGCACCGACAAATAAGATTGCGCTAATAACAAAGCAAACTTTTTGGAAAGTGGTTTTTTTACCCCACCAACTCTTTTGTTTTAATTCAGCCATTACACAATTCCTCCTGTTGTAAATTTTACTTTTACTAATTGTTTTGAATAATCGAATTGATTCGTGTATTTGATTTGAAATACCGCCACTCGGTTTTCTTCCATCAAATCCTTATTTTCATTAAATTGACCAACGTATGTTCCTGGTTTGGAACAATCGTTTTTCATTAATGTTTTATCATCTATAGTGATGAAATATTCAATTTTATATTTCCCTTCATTAGTGACTGTGAAGTTATAAATAAATACTTCTTCTTCCACCTTAAAAGTTGAATCGGTAATCTCTGGTGGATTTGATATGAAAGCGTTAGAGATAATTGATCCACTGGCGATACTTGCCGCGGTTACTAACATGGTAATACCAGATAACACCACCATTTTCGCGGTTCTTTTCTTACGCGCATAATTAGTCCCTTGGATATTATCTTGATACATCAAAGGAGCTTTTAATTCATCACTAGTTTCAATATTGTTTGGGTTGTTATTAAATGTGATGTTTGTGTTATTGATATTTAAGTTATTAAATTCGCCTTCCATACCAAAGTTATTTTATGTTTATTTAATATCTTTTGGCAAATATAAGATATTGCCATTTCTATTAATCTTTCCTTCTTTTACCATCTTGCTCACTAATCTAGAAGTCGCTTCTCTAGATAGATATAAAAACTCACTTAAAGAAGATATTGATTTAATCTTCAATGGATTATTCTGTTTTAGATAATAAAGTAATCTTTCTTCTGCGCTAGATAAGGATAAAAGCTTAATCGTATTATTGAGTCTTTTTGAGAACTCCGCTTGTAAGGACAAATAAGCTTCTAAGAAAGAAAGGTTACTTTGTAATATCTTTAATAAGTTTTCTTTATTAAATAAGATTATTTCACCATCGCTACTAGCGATAACTGTTCCTCTAAAGTGAGGATAATCAGAAAATATTAGGTTATTACCAAACATCTGTCCTTCTTTAATGATGTTATAAACAATCTCTTGTCCTGATAATGTAAAACTCGCAATTTTAATCTCACCTTTAATCGCTATTCCGACATATAAACATTCATCATCTTCATTAAAAAGGATTTGCTCTTTTTTATATTTGAACAAACGCGATAGTTTAATGTCTTCTTTAGTCAATAATTCAAATAATTTCATAAGTGTGATTCAAATCACATTTTTATTATACATATATTTTGTATAATCACAAGGCGAGGTAAAGAAAATGAAAAAAGCATTATTACTATTAGTTCCCGCATTACTCTTAACGGGATGCAATCATAAAAAAGAGGAAGAAAAACCAGCAAAAGATTATAAATTAAATCTTTCTGTAGTCACTCCTAGTGGCGCTCCATCAGTGTGCTTCTATAAATATGTCGCTGATGAGTCTAAAGTCGAAGTCAGATCACCAGAAGAAGCAAGCGGTATCGCTGCTTATATGCAAACTGGTGCCAAAGACGTTATCATCTTACCAACTAACGCTGGTATCCAACAAATCAAAAACGGTGCGGAATATAAGATTGCCGCTAACATTACCTTTGGTAACTTATTCGTTGCTGCTACCGGAAATGATGATAATGGGGTTATGGACGAAGATGACTATGTTGTTTTAATTCAACAAAACAATGTCCCAGATAAATTATTCCAATACTGTTATGGAGATTTAGGTTTAACAAATACCCACTATCTCACTCAAGCAGGCAATGTCAAAAACGTTGTGGCCACTGGTAAAAACTCAGAAGATGGCGATGCTCTTGTTGACTATGTCCTAGTGGCGGAACCAGCATTTTCCGCAGGTAAAGCACAAAACGCTAACGCTACACAATACGCTTCTTTACAAGAAGTTTATAAAACAAAATCCGGTGGTAAAGAAATTACCCAAGCTTCTGTCTTTATCAAAAACAGTGTTTCTAAAGAAGACGCAGATGCCTTCTTAGCGCAACTAGAAAAAGACATTAACGAATTTGTCACTAATCCATCAGTTATCGATAGTTATGTCGCAGGATTTGATGATGTTCAATTCGCTGCTAAGTTCGGTGTGGGCAAAGCCCAATTATTAAAAACATTAACCACAAATGGAAATAGAATGGGTGTCGGTTTTAAAAACGCTAAAGCAAATAAAGCTAGCATTGATCAATTCTTAACTTTATGGCCAGCAATAGGAGAAACTTCTGAAGAAATTTATTACTAATAACATCACACTATATACCTTAGGTATCGTACTAGTCTTTGTCGCCTGGTTTTTAATATCCCTAAGTCAAGGTCAGGGTAATTTAATATTCCCTGATCCTTTGCGTGTATTTAAATCGTTATTCGAAATGCTTGGTAACACTAAAACGTATGAACGAATTGGCTGGACGATGCTTAGAACCTTAGAAGGATTTGGTATCGCTTTATTAGGTGCTGCTCTATTAGGAATATTAGGCGCCACTATTAAACCATTCCAAGTTATCCTAAGACCAACGATGATCGTCTTTAAAAGCGCTCCTACCGCTGCTTTTGTCTTCTTATTCTTTGTCTTATTCGGAGGCAAAGAAGCTCCGATATTTGTCGTTGCTCTTTTAGCCTTACCAATTCTTTATGAATCAATAGTCGCAGGATTTAATAATATTCCCGTAGAAATTGAAGATTCCCTTAAAGTAGACTCTGGTAATAACATTAGAGGACTATTTAAAATCAAAATACCAATCGCTATGCCATTTTTTATGGTTGGCCTAGCAAGTTCCTTTGCCTTATCTCTTAAGACCGAAATAATGGCGGAAATCATCACTGGAAGCACAAATATGGGTTTAGGTACAGCGATTCACGCCTATCGAATTATCGATGCGGGTGATTTAACGCCGATATTCGCTATCGCCTTAATTGCGATTATCATCATATTGATCGTTGATTTAATTGGGTTCTTCGTGAAGAAACATTTCCAAAAATAAAAGATTGGCTAATGCCAACCTTTTTTTACTAAGAATTTATTCTTAGATATTTTTAAGTGCGATGTTTTTTACAAATCTACAGACTTCCCTACAACTATCAGAAACTTCTTCCATTAGTTCGTAGAGTTTCTCGTGAACATATAATTTTCTTAAGTCTTTTTCTTTCTCATATAATGCGTGGACGCAAGAGATATATATTTCATCGGATTTTTCTTCAAGCTTCACTACTTTATCAACAAAAGCATTGAAAACTTCAATATTGAGATAATCATAGATATTAGATAAACAGTTTTCCGTTTCTTTCATACAGTTTACCGTGACTTCTGTTAACTCGACAAATTTATGAGGAACTTCTTGAACATTATATAAATATAATCTTAAAGATATTTCTTCAATCGCATCAGTGATGTTATCAATTAATCTTAATAATTCGTAAATGTCTTCTCTATCAATAGGAGTCATGAATTCTTTAAGTAATTTCTCTGTCACTTGATGTTTTAAAGTATCCGCTTCATGTTCGAGTAAATGGACACGGTCTTTAAGTTCTTCAAGTCTATTTGTGTCATAGTGATTTAAGAAATCTAAAATCAGTTCCCCACATTCCACGGAATATCTCGCTAATTTGGGAAATGAATCAAAGTAATAATTGGTTTTCTTTTTCTTATTCATAAATAGTTCCTAGTACTATACAAATAATCCCCTTGTAAGTACTTAATCCTTTCTAAAGAATTG
>JAEDDA010000022.1 GCA_016298185.1 Bacilli bacterium
TTAACTAATAAGCCAGATAACAATGCGCCAAAAGCTAAGTTACCATCAATAAATAATTCGCTGAGTAAGATTGATGATGCGCAGTTAGGAATTAAACCAATAATCGCCGAGAATAATGGACTTAAATATTTGTTTGTTTGAACAAATGCGGTGAAGTTATCTTCTCCCACAAATCCGATAATGAATCCAAGTGTTAAATTAATCGCTAAGACATAAGCAAATATTTCTAAAGAATGAAGCAATGGATGGACAAAATGCTTGTGCCATTTATTTTCTTCATGATTGTGATGATGATCAATTGGGCAGTCATTTTCTTGCACTTCTTCAGTAACTTCCACGACTTCTTGTTGCTTTTTAAAAATTAAATCAGTTAATAAGCCAACACCGAAACCAATCGCAAATTTCAAACCAAATAATGGCAATAGCATAAGCATCTTATCTGGTTTCCAACTGGCTAAGATTTCAATGATTGCTTCATCGCTACAAGATAAGAAAATAGCGACGAGTGTACCGATAGATATATATTTTTTAATATATAAATCTGCGCCTAATATACTGGTGCCACATTGGGGAACAAGACCAAATAACGCACCGAATAATGTTCCGGTTTTCTTTCTTTTAATTAAGAAGTTCGCAAGTTGATGTTCGAAGAAGGAAATGATGATGTGGATAACAAAGACAAACGCGAATACAAGCGCGCTATCTTTTAAAGCATCAAGAATAATATCTAACGCTAATTGCCAAGTCATAGATTAGCGTCCTTTTGACAATCTTCACAAAGTCCATAGAGATTAATCTTGCTTAAATCAATAGCAAAACCATGTTCATCTTTAATATGCCCTAATAAGTGATCCACTTCACCGCATTCTAAATGAATGAGTTTACCGCATTTCTCACATATTAAATGGAAATGATGATGACAATCGCTATCACCAATAAATTGGAAACAGCAGGATGAATTAGGACCAATAATGTATTTTCTTACTTGTCCTTCATTAACTAAAGAATCCACTAAACGATATAAAGTGGCGACAGGAATATCCTTACATCCCTTTTGAATTTCCACCATCGTGAGATGTTTGTCAGAATTTCTTTTTAAATAATTGATTAATTGGTATTTGTGCTTTGTCTGATATTTCATAACGGCACTAATTATAGGCACATCAAAAAACTACTTCAAGCAAAATGATAATCATTCTCATTTTAGTTTCATTTTTTCTAAAAAATAATGATTTTGCGAGACATTTTTGGTACTATTAAATTAGCAAAAAAAGAATATAAATATATTCTCAGTTCAATATGTCACATCTAAATATGTTAAGAAATGATGTGCGTATAGAATTGAGGTTTTTTAATGGCTAGAAGTGAATTTCGATGGAATAAGAAACGTAAACATTATGCCTACATCCATAAAGATGATGGAAACAAAAGAATTAATATTATTATTTCTTCAAAACCACATGTTATTCGCAAAGGTAATGTGGCTATTCGCAACGTTCCTTTATATAGACATCCTAATGCAAAAAAGAATGGTCAGTTCTATGTAATTCCTAGAAATTATGCCGACGATCAGCATTCGTTTGATAATAAAATTTATAAATGGGAATGGGATATAAATGACAAAAGGAAAATTAAACGTATTAAGAAGAACAGAAGAGTAAAAAATATAAAATTAAAATAAAAGTCGGCTACGAAGCACTATTTCAGCAAATCACCGACTGAAATATTTATATCATGATGTTAAATGATCCGCAAGAAAAAAGAGGCGGTTATAAAAAATATGAAACCAGGAAAAAGAAAAGGACCACAAGGTCCTTATCTTATTTATTTAACGTCTCTCTTACGGAAGATCGCCCATCCACCAAGAGTGAATGCAGCGATATAAATGCAGTTACAACCAATATGAGATGCAAAGTGCATATTCTCAATTGCGTAAATGCTTTCGTTTTCACCGACTTTAACTATGTCAAAGGCATCTAAACCATATAAAGGATTCAACCAACGAGATAATTCCACCATTATCTTAGCAATCGCTTCGTCAGGATTTTGAAGTGAGAAGATTTGCACAATCATTGTCGCAGAGGACATAAAAATCAATAAGATTATGATAATTGGAATACATGGTCCCATACTTCTAAATAAAGTTGCAAAGAAGACTGTCATACTTGTGACAAAGATATAAACAAAGATACCAGTGACAACAAGTTTCAAATAAAATTCACCGTTTGTGTGTAAATTATTAAATAAAGATGAAATCATAGTAACAATATTACTTGTGGAAAAGATAATTCCGTTGACTTGGAATCCACCAATAATGGAGCTGACGCCAACACATAAGCCAATATATGCTGTAACTAAACAGAATGTGAATACTAAACTAGATAATAAAATAGAGAAGTAGATCTTGGTTTTGCTGTTACCAGCAATAATCTTGTTTCTAATAATGCCATTGTTATATTCAGCAACAGTGAAGACTGTTAATAAAATAGGTACCACAAGACCAAAGTTTTGTGCGGGGTTTAATGTATTAACTAATAGGTTATTTCCAGAACAGAAAGTAGCCTTGAATGATTCTCCGCTTTCCACCCAACCGATGATATCGATAAGTAAGAAACCGAGTGTTGTGAACACTGCCATCGCGATACCAATAAATAAGGCGATTCTAAAAGTTAAGTCTTTCTTTAATTTAAAGAAGAATGCTCTAAAGAGGTTTCCCATAATTATTTGCCCTCCTTACTAGAGCCTTCTTGGACACTATTGATAAGTCTTAAATAGTATTCTTCAACACCTTCATCAGAAGAGTTGATGGCTAAAATTTTTATTTTATTCTTTTGGAAGTTAACAACTAAATCACCGACATCGATTTCATCAAAGATTTGTGCATCACCATTTGGATAGACTTTGAAGTCTTTGAGTTTCATGGCTTCAAGAACTTTTTGTGCCTCTTCCACGTTATCCACTTTAAGTGTTGTGGATTTACGACATTTATTTTGTAATTCTTTAGAGGTGATTTCTTCCACTAATTTGCCGTGAGAAATAAAGCCATAATGTGAGGCAATTTTCTCAAGTTCAGAAAGAATGTGTGAAGAAATAAGGATCGTCATTCCTTCTTTTTCATTGAGTTCAATTAATAAATCTCTTAAATCCGCAATACCTTGAGGATCTAAACCGTTCATTGGTTCATCTAGAAGCATTAATTTTGGTTTATTCATTAACGCTAAGGCAATACCAAGTCTTTGTCTCATACCTAATGAGAAGTTCTTAGCTTTCTTATTGCCAACATTTTCAAGATGGACTTTCTTTAATAACTCATTAATATCTTCTTCAGTGAGTTTTACACCGAGATATAAAGATTGATAATATATATTATCTCTCGCTGTCATAGAAGGAACCATAGAAGCCACTTCCACTATTGCGGACATTTGTTTTCTTGCCTCGTAAATTTTACTGCTCTTATTAGATACACTATTAAGAGTAAAAGAACCACTTGTTGGTTCAACAAGTCCTGTTAATAAACGCATAATTGTGGTCTTACCACTACCATTTTCTCCAACGAATCCATAAATGGATCCTTGAGGGATATGCATATTAACATGGTCAACTGCGTTCTTATGTGCGTATGTCTTAACAAGATCATGTGTTTCGATTATGTTCATATTACATATTCACCTTTCTGAATACCCAACTAATAAAATACCACTATTATTAAATTAATAATATGTTAAGAGAATGTATTATTTTGTATTTGGCCACACAAATGTGGAATTTAAATTATATTCCCCATTATCAATTAACATATCTTGTCCAGACATTGATTTATTAACTATTGTTAAAAAATACACCCAGTCGCAAACTTCTTTTTCACTCATCCATTTTTTCATCGGAGTGGCCTTCATAATTTCTTCCCAGGCTTCTTTATTCTCTATGACTGGACCGTTGCTTTCTGTAATTACTCCTCCTAAAGAAATAGAGTTAACTGTGACGCCAAACTCCGCAAGTCTAGAAGCGACATTTTTCATATATCCCACCATGCCAGCTTTACTAGCGACATATTCTGGGAATTCAAATCCACTTCTAGAAGATGCAGAAGCATTAAATAGAATAGATTTAATATTTGAATTAAAGCCATATTTTTCGGTAACAAAAATCGCAGACTTCAAGTTGTTATCAATATCATCCTTAGAATTTTGTAGTCCTGCATTATTAATAAGAATTTCAACATCATTGATATCAGGTAATTGTTTTTTCTTTGAAACATCGACGATGTAATGATGATAATTCTTATGATTAATTGAGGATTCTAATAAATCGAGACCATATACTTGATGGCCATTATCTAAGTATCTTTTTGCTAAAGAAAGTCCAATACCTTTAGATGTTCCCGTGATTAAGATCTTCATCTTTATTACCTCCATTTACATAATCAAAATATTGGTGGCCGATATTTTGCTTCTTCCAGTTTTTACACACCCAATATCCAAATGGTGAAAAGAAAATTTCTAAGATTAATTCTAATGCCGCGCCGATTAAAGAACAGGTCACACATTGAATAAATGTCCAATGGAATCCATCCCAGAAAATAGGTGCGAACAACATAAATGTTAACATCGCAAAAATAAGATTATCAAAAAACTGACCAATGAAGGTGGAAACATACGCTCTTGTGACAAAGGCTAATTTGCCATCTGGGTTCTTTTTAAAGGCCTTTCCAATCACCCAGTTCATCACGTTATTAATAATCGCAGATGCTAGGAATGCAATTGAGGAAGAAAGCAAGATGAACCATGTTCCTCCAAAGATTTCATTGAACTTTGAATAATCATCCGCTTTAGATGGGATGATACTTACTATATAAAAGATAAGACAGACTAATAAATTAACAAGCATCGCAAATACTGATAATTTTGTCGCTGCCTTAGGGCCGAAATGTTTTGTGACTATATCCATACACATGAATGATAGCCAGCTTACTAAGATACCTCCATCTATCGCGAGGTATTCGGTTTGGACTAAAGTCTTATTTGCTAATAAGTTCATTGTAATGACACTCACTACAAAAAGAGCCACCGCTACGGATGGAATTGTTCTTAAAAGCAAAACTGTTTCTTTAAATCCTTTTACCAATTTGTTTGGTTTTGGATTTTTTTTACTCATAAAAAAATTCTCCTTGGTTTTATTTTCTTAAGCGAAGGATTTAGAGGCCGAACTCCGCTTGCTTAATTATATTAACACTAATAAATAAAAATAAAAGAGGTATTGCTACCTCAATTATTAGAGAATTTGTTTCTTACTTTTATTTCTATAAGTGATGAACTTAATTTTATAATCCCCATCTTGGAGAGGTTCGCTTTCACTTACAATTTCAAATCTTGGATCTTCATCGATATTAACGAAGAATACTTCCGCTCCACCGATTGCGTCAACTTTAGTTAAATAGACAAAGTCGACATATTCGAGTGTTTGACGATACATCGACGCTCCACCAATGATATAAACATCCTCATTTTTCGCGTATTTTGCGACAATTTTAAGGAATTCATCAAAAGAATGAACATTCACTACTCCTTCATAGTTATGGTCCTTATCCGCGGATAAAACGATATTTGTTCTATTCTTTAGTGGTTTTTGATTTGGAAAAGATAAAAGTGTATTTTCACCCATCGCTACCACATGGTTAAGCGTGGTACGACGGAAAAAGGCCATATCTTCTTTTAATGAGAAGAGTAAGCCGTTCTTTTTACCAATTCCGTATTCTTTATCACAGTTTAGTATAGAGATAATCATAATTAGATAGCGACTGGGATTTTCTTATCGAGTTTTTCAAACTCATAATCGATGAGTTCAAAGTCTTCAATTTTGAAGTCATAGAAGTTTTTCACATTAGGATTAATCTTTAATGTCGGAGCTTTATGTTGTGGCTTAGAGATGACTTCTTTCACTAAATCGATATGTCTATCGTAGATATGCGCGTCAGCGATGACATGAATTAGCTTGCCTGGTTTCAAACCAGAGACTTGTGCAAACATATGGATTAATAAAGCGTATTGTAAAACGTTCCAGTTATTCGCGGTTAACATATCGTTACTTCTTTGATTCAAGATGCCGTTAAGTGTGTCACCAGTGACATTAAATGTCATGGAATAAGCACATGGATATAAATTCATCTCGTGTAAATCTTCGAAGTTATAGATATTGGTCATAATTCTTCTAGATTGTGGATTGTGTTTTAAATCATATAAAACACGATCAACTTGGTCGAATTCGCCTTCAGGATAAATAGCTTTCTTACCTAATTGATAACCATAAGCTTTACCGATAGAACCATTTTCATCCGCCCAAGAATTCCAAATATGGGAATTTAAATCGTGAATATTATTGGATTTCTTTTGCCAAATCCAAAGAAGTTCATCTAAGCAAGATTTAAAAGCGGTTCTTCTAATGGTTAAAATTGGAAGTTCTTCTTGCAAATCGTAGGTATTAACAATACCAAATTTTTTAATTGTATGTGCGGGAGTACCATCTTCCCAATGAGGACGAACAGGTAAATCCTTATCGGAAAAACCGTTTTCCATAATATCTTTCATGTTTTGTACAAAAATTTCATCAGCGCGTGACATATGCTAAAGTCCTCACTTTCTTTTTTATTATCTATTATTAAATAGAAATAAGCATTAATTTTCTAGAATTTTCAATATATCTTTAAAATTGGATAAGCACTTAAATCGAAATAGGGCAAAGTAAATGCGGTGATAAGTTAACTTACCACACCCATAATTATCCAAAATACGATTTCCATTTTCTTATTCATACGCCTCAATTCCAAGGTACTATCTTAAATATTTTTAAAAATCAGTGTTAATATAATTAAAAAGGGGGATGATAAGATGAAACTTTTAAAATTATCAGCCTTACTCTTTGCTAGCTTAATTCTCGTTGGATGTAAACCAGCGGAAAAAGTCACTCCTTCTGGAGGGGGAGAAGGTGGAGACGGTGATCACCTTAAACCTGATGAAGTCGAAGTCAGTATGGCTCCATATCTTAGCTCCGAAGCAAAGGAGTATAAATTACGTTTCCATTTTGGAACTGAATTATTTGAAGAAGACGCTAAAACATTTAATAAAGACTTAGCCCTACTTTCATTTGCCTCTTGTCTTGCCAACTACAAGGAAGAAGATGCAAGCAATTTTTTCCATAGAATCAACATCGACACTTCGCTCAAATATTATCTTCCTGAAGCCACAGAAGATACTTATGGATACACTATGGCTTATAAGAGATATGAGAATTATGATCTAATCGCTATGTCTTTTAGAGGCTTTGACTACGGAGCGGAATGGTCCAATAACTTAGAGCTCGGTAAAACCGGAAACCATAATGGTTTCGAAACTCACGCTACAGAAGCATTAACTCAATTACTCTTTGAGTGCCGTTCTTTCACACCAGCACCAGAAAGAATTAAAATTTGGCTTACAGGTTATTCACGCGGTGGCGCACTTGCTAATATGGTGGCTCAAAAAATGATGACATTAGAACACCCAGTGGTAGCACAAGAAGATATGTTCGTTTATACATTTGAAGCGCCAAAAGGATTAGCAGAAGAAAATGTATCTGATTACGAAAATGTTCATAACTTAGTTAACAGCGCGGATTTAGTGACTTATGTTGCACCAGAAGAATATGGTCTTTATAGATGCGGAAAAGACATCCAATTGAAGACTGCGAATACTAATGTAGATAGGTTAATTAATGAATTTGATAAAAACATCACTCTTCCTACTTTTATCGCGGAAGGAACAAAAACAAGTGAAGAAGCATTTATTCAATCAATAATTACTGAAATAGTATCCGAAGGTTCAAAAAATGATGATGCGCTTTCTAGAACTCGTTTTGAATTTGTCGACAATTATCAATTAGATCTCAAATATTTCATTGGTTTATATTTTTCTTTGAGTTCTGAAACGACAAATAAAATCAAAACTAGATTAAATGAGTTAGGAAACAATATGTATACTTTGTTGTTGGCTGATGGTTTCTATAATTTCTTAAAACCAATTCTTGATGAAGACAATGTGACATATGTTGATGATTCGCTTCGCACATCATGTGGAACATTACAAAAACTCTTGATGAATAATTCATCGATCTTAACATCTTTTATGTCCAATAATAACCTAACGCGTATTATTTCTATGCACTCTCCAGAAGTGACATATGTGTTATTAAAAAATTTGAACATTTAACGATTTCCTTATTAATTTATTAAGAAGAAAAGCAAGGCGTTGTTATTGAGCCTTGCTTTTTTCTATTCTCTCTTCACTGGTTTTGAAGTACTTTATGTAGTTCTTCTTACAGTAATTAGGTTTCTTTTCTTTTTGATATGGCGCTTCTTTAAATGTATAAGGTTGATCCACTCTCCAGGAGTTAAACATACCGACTTTAATCGCGTGTTTTGGGCAGAACATCACACATCTTTGACACATCAAGCAGTCACCTTTGAATTTGATCTTCCCATCTTTGATGTAAATGTTATGAGATGGGCATTCTTTAATACAGTTTAAACAAGTGATACATTTCTTAGTTTCTACTTTGTAGAACTTGCCGTTAAGTCTTCCACCAAACCATTGAATACGAAGTACCCAGGCGAATAAACGATCCATAAAGAATCGTTTCATATGCGCTTCTTGGCCATTAACGAAATCATTTAAATCTAATGGGACAAGTTGTTCCATAACATTATTCATACGATACGCCATATAGTCACTATGACGGAAGATAAAGGAATAAGGCATCAAATAATGATATTCATTTGTAACTGTAATATTTCTTTTCTTAAGTAAAGAGGTGAGATATAAACTTGAAGCATTATTCCAGAATAAATGTTCACCTGATTGTTTCATAATAAGACATGGTTTTCTCACTGTGACTTTATTCATTTTCTTCACATAAGAAATGATAGGCTTAGGTGCGTTAAAACCATAGATTGGATAAGAGATGATCAATCCATCATAACTATCGATATTTTTAACTTCATCTTTAGTGACATCAATCTTTTCTAAGGTGTGATTAAAGTTAGCCAAAGAATGTTCAATCGCATCAATGACTCTTTTACTATTACCAGTACCTGTAAAATAGATGGCTAAAAATCTCATTTAATCTTGGCCTCGTATCTTTCATTCATGTAGTAACAGAAGTTCTCATCTTTATCGTGAGAATCATACCAAAATGCCGCAAAAATAGCGTCTTTTTTGCTTAAGCGGTCAAAATCCCATGTATTTGACTTATATAAAGGATTAAACCAGTGGCCACCTCTAAGAATGGTATAAGGTCTAGCGAAGAATGTCTCACCATCGCTATTTTCCCATTTGAGCTTTTGATACACATCACCAGTTTTAAATTCTTGAGAAAGAAGTTTACCACCATGGAGTTTAGCGACATTTTGTAAGTCTTCTAATGTGATATCTTTATCACTCTTTTCGATATCAAAACCATAGTTGATTGGTTCATAGTGTTTGATGTTTTGGACTTTTAAATAATCCCACATCTCAAACTTATCCCAATTCTTAACTTGGTTTTCATAGATTTCTTTGCTGCCATAGAAAGCAGTTAATCTAGCAATATCATTATGCTTATACCAATAAGCAGGGGAGTTACTATCTTTAAATAATCTCTTGATTGCGAATTTCTTAATTAATCTAGAAGGAACAATCTTTGCCATTCCATAATAGGGATATTTCTTTTTGATCTTGCCCCAGTATTCACCAATATCATCTCTTTGATAATGGAATAATTTTTCTAAATCATCACCATCATAGTAGAAACCACCATGGAAGTTTCTAATGACATTATATTGTGGTTCAAAGAACTTCTTTGTGTTACCACCTATAAGTCTAAAACCGCCTTCTAAGGTTTCATATCCAGAGATACGGTTCTTTTCTCCAGCACCTAAGTTAAATACTTTTCTCCAGAAGTTATCAAAGTTCAAATGACCAGCGATATCTTCTCTAATAATGTTTGCCATTAATAGGCCACTATCTTCTGCGGTGGACCATTCTAATGGATCATTAAATGGGGTGTGGAACATAAGTCCATCACTCATATTGTTATTGAGCATTTCTAAATAAATCATCGCGGTTTGTCTAATAACTGCGAAGTATGGAATATTGCTTTCTAAAATATGGAATTCACCTCTAAGTTTATGCGCGGCATAAACATCAAAAACACTTGGTAAAAGTGGGTCACCCACTCTTTCAAATGGATGTTTTGCGTTTCTATGTCCATATAAAGCAACAGAGGTAATATCAATAAATTTGATACTTGGTCTTTCTTCAATCGCTTCTATGATATTGTGTGGACCAAGTTCATTAGCTAAATATGAAAGTTCAGGACATTTATCGCTCTTTGGAGGAATAACCGCGGCTAAGTTAAAAACGTAGTCACATTTATCCACTATTTTAATGACGTCTTCTTTATTTGAGATGTCCCCATATATAATCTCGACTCTGCCTTTATTCGCATTTGCGAGTTTCTTAACTAATTTATTTCTCTTCTCACCCTTAATGAGAAGGACTTTTACTTTACTTAATTCAGGTATCTTTAAAAATTCTTCAAGGGTTTTGATACCCATATGGCCACTAGAACCAAATAATCCAACGATCATATCTAAGTCCTCTTTCAGTCACTGCCACTATTTTATTCTTTTTATACTTTTCTCTCAACTTCATATATAAAGTTAAGAGAACACTATTAAAGATATGTCACTACCACTACAAAAATAATCAATCACAGTTTTAGATATTATGTAGGGTATAAAAGAGAATAAAAAAGAACTGGCTTTCACCAGTTCTTCTTTGTTTGGTTTAATAATTAGAATTTACGATTGGCAAATGCTTTGACACCAAGGTAAACGGCTTCTTCACCGAGTTCTTCTTCAATTCTTAATAATTGATTGTATTTGGCCATGCGGTCTGTTCTGCTTGCGGAACCGGTTTTGATTTGTCCAGCATTGACGGCAACTGCTAAGTCAGCAATTGTGGTATCTTCTGTTTCACCTGATCTATGAGAGACCATGCAGGTGTAACCATTTGTTTGTGCTAATCTGATTGCGTCTAACGTTTCGGTTAATGTACCAATTTGGTTAACTTTGATGAGAACACTGTTAGCAACATTGTTAACGATACCTTTCTTAACAAATTCTGGGTTTGTAACGAATAAGTCGTCACCAACGAGTTGGATTTTCTTGCCCATTCTTCTTGTTAATTCAGCCCAACCTTCCCAGTCGGATTCTGCTAAACCATCTTCGATGGTAACGATTGCTGGGTAGTCTTTGACTAATTTTTCTAAGAATTGGATCATCTCTTCAGTTGTCTTCTTGCCTTCGCCAGATTTGACTAAGTTATAGACACCATTACCTTCATAGAATTCAGAAGAAGCAACGTCCATACCTAAGAAGATTTCTTCGCCTAATTTGTAACCAGCATTCTTAACTGCTTCGGCGATTAATTCTAATGGTTCTTCGTTACCTTTCTTACAAGATGGAGCAAAACCACCTTCGTCACCAACGCCTGTTTCGTAACCGCGTTCTTTAACGACTTTACGTAAAGCGTGGAAAATTTCAGCACCTGCTCTTAAGGATTCTCTAAAAGTTTTGAATCCTGCAGGAATGATGAAGAATTCTTGGAAATCGACTGAACTTTGTGCATGAGCACCACCATTGATAACGTTCATACATGGTGTTGGGATTGTTTTACCATTAACACCACCGATGTAACGATATAATGGCATACGGAGTGATTGAGCGGCTGCTCTTGCGACTGCAAGAGAGACACCTAAGATGGCGTTTGCGCCTAAATTCTTCTTAAATGGTGTACCATCGAGAGCTAACATAGCTCTATCAACACCGACTTGATCTTCGGCATCCATACCGATAACGGCTGGAGCGATTTTTGTATTGACGTTTTCAACTGCTTTGAGAACGCCTTTGCCTAAATAACGGGCCTTGTCGCCATCTCTTAATTCGAGGGCTTCGCTTTCACCAGTAGAAGCACCGGATGGAACAATCGCTAATGCTTTGGTGCCATCGTCTAATAAGACTTCAACTTCAACTGTTGGATTGCCACGAGAGTCGAGGACTTCACGGCCGTGTACTTTAACTATTTTTGCCATAGTAAATGAATATTCTCCTTTTTTTATTCGTTTCTATTATAAACGAATTGAAATATTTCATATATAAATATTTATATTTTTATTTTTAAGGCATAATTTTATGGTGTCTGTAACTTAATAAAAAAGACAGTTTTTACTGCCTTCCAAATTAAATTTAGTTTTGATTTCAGCCTTGTTTTAATGGATCATCTTGTACGCTCTTTAGAGAATCTCTTATTGCGGTAATTTATTATTCTTTTATTCTACAGTTACACTTTTCGCTAAATTTCTTGGCTTATCAACGTTATATCCCTTCTTCAAAGAGACATAATAAGCGAGGTAGAAAGCGATTGAAGATATCGCCACACCAGATAAGAAATAAGCGTAATCATCCACGACTAAAGCATCACCTTTTTTAGATAGTGATTTTGTGGAAACAATATATACTTTTGCACCACGAGATTTCACTTCTTCGACATTGCTTCTCATACTATTCGCAGTGTTTGGATCAGTAATAAAGATGATAACCGGTAAGCCTTCGCTAATTAAAGCAATTGGCCCATGTTTTAATTCTCCACCTGGATAGGCTTCAGAATGAATATAACTAATTTCCTTTAGCTTTAAGGAAGCTTCTAAAGATAAGAAGTAGTCAAAGCTTCTTCCTAAGAAGAAGACGTGTTCATTATCTTTAATTTCTTCAGCGATTTTTTCAATATGTTTCTTTAAATTATTTTTAATGGAATTTATGACATCAATCGTGGCTTTTAAGTCTATGACCATCTTGTCATTTTTATTTAATGCACCACTTAATAAAGCGAGCAGAGCCACTTGTGCGGCGTATGCTTTTGTGGAGGCAACAGATACTTCTACACCTGCATGTAGTAACACAGTATATGTACATCCACGAGAAAGTGTGCTGCCCGCAGTATTTGTAATTAATAATGTAGGCACGTTTTTCTCTTTAATAATTTTTAAGCAATGAATAAGATCTGCGGTTTCTCCAGATTGAGAAATGAGAATCGCAAATGGTTTTTTACTAGGCATTACTGGATGATAAGCCCATTCACTAGCGATATATTCCGTTGTGGGAATGTTGTTACAGTTTTCTAATATACGGCCACCTACTAAAGAGGCGTGATAAGAAGTGCCACATCCTAAAAACATCACATGGTCTGCTTCTTTTAATTCTTTAAGAAGTTTATTGTCAAATTGATACTCATTATCTTCGTGATAAATAGAAATTGTTCTTTTCACTACTTCATCAATCTCTTCGATTTCCTTAAGCATGTAATGAGGATAACCTTTTAAATCATGAGTGATGGATTCCGCATCTTTGATGATTGATTTTCTATTCACTAAGTTATTATTCTTATCAAAGATTCTGATTTCATTTTTAGAGATATAACCGAAGTCATAATCCTCTAAATCAATGAATTCATTTGTGTATTTCGCCATAGGCGAAGCATCAGAAGCAATAAGATTAAATCCTTTGCCTTTGCCAATCATTAAAGGAGAGCCTTTCTTAAGCATAAACAAAGAATCAGGATAATCTTCATTAATAATCGCTAAAGCATAGCTTCCTTCTAATTGATCTTCTAATAGCTTTAAAGAAGTATGCATATCCTTGCTAGATAAATAGAAGTATTCCAAAAGATTAACCACCACTTCTGTATCGGTATCGGAATAAAATGTATATCCTTGGGATAACAAGAATGTTCTAAGTTCATTCGCATTATCAATAACGCCGTTATGGACTAAGGTGATTTTTCTGTTACAAGATAAGTGTGGGTGAGAATTGATCTTACTTGGTGTGCCGTGAGTGGCCCATCTAGTGTGGCCAATAATAAGTTCAGTATTAAATGTGGTTGGTAAAATTTCGTCCAAACGGCTAGGTGAACCAATATCTTTAAAAATATTAATCTTGTCAGTTAAAAAACCGATACCTGCGGAGTCATATCCACGGTATTCAAGCATCTTTAATCCATTGATCGCATATTCGCGAGGATTATTAATACCAACTGCGCCGACAATACCACACATAAATGTATTCTTTCTAATTGTTAATGCTATATTTATGCGCATTACGTGTCAATTAAAACTATGTAAAACTTAGTTTACATATATGGATAAATATAGGAAAAAGGATAAAATAAATAAAGTAAGGACTGGTCATAATTATGTCTAAAGAATTAAAGAGAACTTATATTAACTTTCGTGATGTTCCGAAAAGAAATCAAATCGAATACACCAAAGAAGTAGAAATGCTCGATGATAAAGGCAATCTTCTTATTAAAGGTGGTTATGGACGTCGTGACTACTTTAAATTTGACGCAAAGAAATCTCGTCCGAGAAGTAGACTCAAACAATGGGATTTCTATCAAATTAGTAATGGTAAATTAATGGCGCAAGTATCTTTCGCAAACATCTCTCTTGCGGGATATATCTCCGTCGTCCTTGTGGACTTAACTACAGGTAAAAAACTCGTTGATAATATGTCTTTATTTATCGGAGGAAAGAAGTATCCACTTCCACCGATGAGTGATCAACCAAATGTTTTAGAATATACTATCGGAAAAGCACATTTTAAATTCGAAACCACGCAAAACAAACGTATTTTAGATGTCAAAATGATGAAGAAGAAAGTGCCAATAGAGGCGCATTTTACCATGGATATGATTGAAAACCATGAAAATATGACCACCATTTTGCCATTTAAAAATAAACCAACCAGATTCTTTATGACCACCAAACAAAACTGTATGCCTTGTGAGGGATATGTAACCTTCGGAAGTGACAAATGGTCATTTAGCAAAGATGATGCATTTGCCACTTTAGACTGGGGCAGAGTAAATACTCCATATAAACTAGTTTGGTATTGGGGCAATGCCTCAACTTACTTAACTGGTAAAGATGGCAAGAAACATCCATTTGGCTTTGAAATCACTTGGGGTATTGGTGATGAAAGTAACGCTACTGAAACCGCTTTGTTCTATGATGGTAAACTCCATAAATTTGGATCAATAGATGTTAAACACTTTGTGAAGGATAGATATATGGAAGAATGGGAATTCGAAAGTGAAGATGGAAGATTTAATCTCACATTAACTCCAACATTAGACCATCACTCCGACTTAAATTTATTAGTGCTTCGTATGAACTCCCATCAAGTTCATGGCAAATATAATGGAACCGTTACATTAGATGATGGGACGGTATTAGAAATAAAAGATATGTATGGTTTCTGCGAATACGTGGAAAACCGTTGGTAGTTTCTTATAAAAGAAGAGAACTCGAATTATCGCTCGAGTTCTTTTTCTTTTCTTTTGCGTCTTTCTTCAGCGCGAATATTGCTTTCATAAATTTTCACTAATCGGTGGAGATTAAATTTAAGAATAAACGCAGGAAGAACAATGAGAATTGCGTTTAACACCGCGACTGGAAGAAGGATGGTGAATATGAGATTTGGATGACCAGTATACATATTGTAGTCCGCAAGTAATAGTAAGAAGGAAAATGGGACACTTAATAAGTGAATTGCCACACCATATCTTGCTTCTAATATAAAACGAGCAATGTATTTATTGTCGTTTGGATCTACAACATGCCTTTTGCTGAATCCTGTAAACATACCTAATTCCGGAACATAGTTTTTCCATTTATCCACACCAATCTTTTTATAAAAGATTAATTCTTTTTGTGATGCTTTAAACATCCCTTTATCTTTCAAAAACCACTTTTCTGGCATTCTTCTAATCACAAAGGCCACAAGTCCATCAAGTAAAATCGCAGCAATAGTAAAACCGATCACCAAAATAATGTATAACCACCACTTATCTTTATATAAAGGATTAAAGAGGCAGTTAAGCGTCGCTATAATCGCCATTCCTATAACAATGATAATTGAATAAAGTAACATTATTTTTCCTCAGGTAAATATGTTAGCGGGATACCATAAACTTTTTCATAGAGTTCTTTACAAACTCTTTCGTTTTCCGCTTTTAAATAAGCGATATTTTCTTTTTCCTCTTTTCCGACATCTGGATAAATTGGTTCCATAATATGGAGAGTATAGGCTTGGATATAAGCACCATTTTCTTCTTTTTGTTTAGTATCACGCATTGTGATGAATGTTGGGATAATCGGGACATTGTTTCTTACTGCAAAAATAAAAGCACCTTGTTTTAATGGTTTTGGTTTGCGGTAGTTCCACCACATTGATTGTTCAGGATAGATTAAGATGAAGTGACCTTTCTTTAAGAGAATACCAACAGATTTAATCATATCTCTCATAACAGTTGGGTTTGTGGCAAGTGGTAAAGTATTGCAGTTTCTTAAAAAGAAACCAAATAAACCAGGCATTGTGTAGTTACCTTCACGGATAACTTTATATAATTTTTTACCTCTTGTAACTTTTTTAAACGCTAAATGAATCGGGACACTATCAAATGGTGAGAAGTGATTAGATGTAATAATCGCGCCACCTTTAACTTTCTTAAGGTTTTCTAAACCTTCATATCCATCGATAACAATCTCACCTTTTTTAATCATGTGTTTAAAGAAATAATTGGAATAGTAATTTGCCCACATAGTTTTAAATTTGCTAGTCCATTTTCTTCTTAAGTAGTCAACATCACCAGGCATCAAATGATTGAATGGAGGATCGTTCTCCACATCAACATCGAATTTACGATGTGCTTCTAAATAATGAATCTCATCGACAATCGCTTGTCTTTCCGCATTAAGAGGGGGAAGTTTAACTTCATCTTCTCTAATTCTTCTTTCGATTGGTTTATAAGTTTTCTTCGCTGGCTTGCCATGTATCTTTTCATGGTATTCGTCAGCTTTCATAGCTTCAGCGTTACAGAAATCTTTAACGCCTTGAACACCTCGTAAAATCTTATCCCTAACTTCTTGTGGAATGGCGTCTCTATTCTTTAAGATTTGTTCTTTAGTTCCCGCCATTTCAGCGTATTTGAAGAAATATTCCTCATACATGATGTTCTTTAAGTTCCAAGGTTTGAACATTAAGTTATAGTGAATTAAGGATGGTTTTTCCATTCTTTCACCAAGTGGCATAACATTCCATTTTGCGTCCACTATTTTCACTTTGCCCTTACATAAATAGTTAAGTAAGTCTTGGTCTTGCGCCACTCTAAAAGTGACTTTCTTAAGCAATCTAATAACGCGTCTTTCTAAATTCCATTCTCTTAATTTCTTAAGATTCATGAGTAAGACACCTGCATTAAAGTATTTGCTATGATCCATTTCGATAACTTTATCGACATAGTTTCCAAATTCTGGATATAGTTGAACAGATGCATCTGGGATAGCACCCACTAAGTTATCTCCTAAATCAGTGAAATATAAATTTGCGACATCCTCATTTAAGACAATATCACTATCAAGATATAAACCTTTATTTAGTGTTGGAAATAATCCTGGGATAAATAAACGGTAATATGTAGTAATTGTGTAATAATCACGAACGTCTAATCTCACAGATAATGATTGCATCTTCGCGGAGACATTGAAAAACGCCACAAAGATGTTCTTATTGTTTTGGTATTTTTTTAATGTCTTTCTACTTTCCATAGATAAACCAGTGTGTAAGACATTAATTCTATAAGCATATTTTTTCGAGGCGTGGGCGACGATACTTGCTAATGTAGTTGATAGAAAAGGAATATAATTATCATCAACTGTAAAGAATAAACGAACAACTTTTCTTCTTTCCATAAAAAGACTTCTCCTTTGTCCGCAAACAATAATAGAAAACAAAGAATAATAAACAAATCTATTGTGGAAAAATATAATCTACTAAGCAGAATCTTTTAGGAGAGAAAGAATAATTCTACTCTCTTTTGATATATATGTTCACTATGTGAACAAAGTAAATATTTTTGCTCTTTTATAGCAATATCAAAA
>JAEDDA010000050.1 GCA_016298185.1 Bacilli bacterium
AATCATATCTATTGTTAGAAAAGATTATCTTCCAAAAATCATCATTAATATTTTTTAATTAGTGTTATATCTTGTTTTGCATATTCTATCTAATATTTGGATTTTCCTATAATAAATCATCAAAATAAGTTGTCTGAATTTTCATAAAAGTGTCCGGATGTATAAAAATAGTCCAAAAAAGCCAGATGACTTAGCATATATGATTAGAAAATCAGTTACAGTTATCAAAGATAGAGATGAAATAAAGTTGCTATATAAAACACTTTTAAAATTTAATATTATGAAAAGGGGGGTAACTTATGACAATTTATGATTTTAAAGTTTTAAACCAAAAAGGCGAAGAAGAGAGCTTAGCCCAATTTGAAGGTAAAGTACTTCTTGTTGTTAACACCGCGACAAAATGTGGCTTCACTCCACAATATGACGCTTTAGAAAAGATGTATGAAGAATTAAAAGATCAAGGATTTGAAATCTTAGATTTCCCATGTGATCAATTCTTCCATCAAGCTCCAGGAAGCGACGAAGAAATTAACCAAGTCTGTTCCTTAAGATTCAACACGCAATTTAGAAGATTCAAAAAGACAATCGTTAGAGGCAAAGATGTCATTCCTTTATATCAATGGTTAACAAGCCAAAACGAAAAAGGTAAACCCAAAGCTATTAAATGGAATTTCACCAAATTCTTAATTAGTAGAAAAGGCGAAGTGGTGGGAAGATTTGAACCCGCAGATAAACCTGAAAACTTCGTAGAACAAGTCAGAGAAGAACTTAAGAAATAAAAAGAACCGCTTAATGCGGTTTTCTTTTTAGTTAATAACAAAGTGATGAGGATCTAACTGACCACAAGTCGGTTCGACATTGTAGTTATTATCTATGTCACTTGCTTCAATGTAGTATTTCACATCATCGCCACTTGTTAAACCAGCAAATGTATAAGTGTAATTTGTGGAACTCTTATATTGGCTCATATCTTCAGTGACATATTCACCGTCATTAATTGAGTAGTGGATTTTTACTTCACTCAATTCTTTATCTGCATAAGAAACGATATTTGCTTTTACTAAGTATTCATTTTGAAGTGGGACATTTCCGTTATATACATCACGAGAATCGATAAATACCATATTTTGATTAGGCACTTCATGTGTACGGCAGTGGAGTGCGTCAGTATTTAAGAAACATCTAGAATCATCAAATGAGAATCCTTCCACACCGATAACTTCATATCCTGGTAAAGCTTCTTCATATACCTGTAAGGCCGCTTGATTCAAAGAATCATCTTCCCCTAATGGCATATAGACATGATTGTTTGCGATTAATGAATTTGTATAAGGCGCGATAGTGTCTCCACCTGGTTCATCAATTCTATATATACGATAGTTATATCCATAAGAACATTTCGTGTTCGCTAGTTCATTAGCGACTTGTTCATAGTAGGAATAACGAGGATTAGATTCTGGTAGTCTAGCAACGATAATCTTATCTGGAGCAACAATCTTACCCCAGCAATCGATATGGGCGATATAGTCTCCTTGTGGGTCGATAGTGATAACATAGTTATCTGTGCCGGTCCCATTTTTCATTTCTGATAATACTTTGCTTTTATTATTGTTATTTTCTTGTACAACAAGATCATCACTAAATGCAGTACCTCTTCCATCTTGCATGAGATTGCCACCGGTATGGACCAAGTCCATTTTGCTATATGGTATCTCAAAGTAGTTAGCGAGTTTCTTAGGTACATTATTTTGTTCAGTTCTATAAGGACGGTTATATGTAAAGTCAGTAACTGTTAATTGTTTATTGTCAAAGACATAAAATGGAGAGAAATCTCTCACCCAATATGTATAGTCATCATCAATCGGCATATCTAAGAAGGTGATATTATCCATATTTGCGCCTTCATTACTTAAAGCGTTTCTTGCAGCATTTATCCTCGAATTACCGCTGCTAGTGGGATTAACTAATAAAAGAACCTTGTTATCTTCCGCGATAGTTTTATAAACGCTTAAAGGCATGTTATTGGGATAACACATCTTAACCATAGATACTGGTTCAAATTCCGCAGGCATTCTCTTTTTGATAGTTTCTATTAAAACATCTTCTTTTTCTGGATCTGGTTTTGGGTTAGGATTTGGTTTATTCCCGCTACAAGAACAGATGGTGAGAATGCTTAGTATCGATAGTGATAAAAGAACTTTATTTTTATACATAGACTATTTCTTATTATATAAGGTATTCCAAAAATATACATAAGAATGATATATTCGATTTTTCTTGAAGTTTGGTTTTTATAAGACTATCATACAGTAAGAAAGGTAAGAAAAGTAAGAATTATGAAAAAGACTTCTGATAACCGATTCATCGTATCCGTAAAAGTGGGACCAAAAGGTCAAATTACTATTCCTAAAGAAGCTAGGGAAATGTTTGACATTAAAGAAGGCGACACACTTATGGTATTAGGTGATAATTCAAGGGGCGGTATCGCTTTAATGAAAGCTGACTCTTTCTATAAGATTATGGAGGAACAAATGAAATGAGTGATTTTTTGACTCTTGAGAACGTAAACAAGAAATATTCAACCTTCTCCTTGAAGGATGTATCTTTCGCTATTAAACCGGGCGAAATCATGGGTTTTATCGGTCGTAATGGTGCAGGTAAAACAACCACGCTTAAGAGCATTATGAATTTAATCCACTATGACAGTGGTAAAATCATGGCTTTTGGCACAGATATGAAAGATAATGAACTCGCGAATAAGCAAAGAATCGGTTTTGCTTTAAGTGAACTCGATTACTACCCAAATAAAACCATTAGACAATTAATGAATGTCACAAAGAGATTCTATAAGAATTTCGATGAAAAGAAATTCCAACAAGTATGTGACTTATTTAATTTAAATATTGATAAGAAACTAGAGGAATTATCTAGTGGTATGAAAGTTAAATATAGCGTGGCCATCGCTTTAAGCCATAAAGCGGAATTATTAATCTTAGATGAGCCAACATCAGGACTTGATCCAGTATCAAGAGATGAAATATTAGATATCTTTAGAGAAATCGTGAAAAGTGGTGATAGAGCGATTTTATTCTCCACACATATTACTAGTGACTTAGATAAATGCGCATCTAATATCACTTATATTCACGATGGCTCTATCGTTTATACCGGAACGAAAAAGGATTTTGTGAATTCTTATTTATTTGTCAAAGACAAATCAATGAACAAATCCTTATTAAATGAATATATCGCTTATAAAGAACTCGATGATCGTATCGAAGGTCTTATCGATATTAATAAGAAAGAAATATTCGAAAAGAATAATATCAAAGTGGAAGAACCAGATTTAGAACAAATCATGGTCTACTTAGAAAGGAGAGATAATCATGAAAGCTTTGCTTTATAAAGAGTTTAAACTCTCCATGCACTATATGTGCTACTTATTCATAGCCTTATTCCCATTGATGATTCTCATTCCTAGCTATCCAGTGGCGATTGGCTTCATCTATGTCTTAACTTGCTACCCAGTCTTGTTCTTGGGTGCGAATAAAGGACAACAATCTAATGATTTATTGTTCTCTACATTATTACCAGTTCGTAAGAAAGATATCGTTTTAGCGAGAATCTTCACTGTCTTATTTATGCAACTTGCCTTTATCGCACTTATGGCAGCGTTATTACCATTAGCCATTTATTTACAAAATAGTTTGGTTGCCGCAGCGATAGCGAAAGATCCTAATGCGACTGGTCCAGTGACACCTGGTTTACCATTTCAAGCCTTTGGTTCAGTAGTGGGTATCGCCATTGTTGGCTACGCTTTAGCGGACCTCATCTTCTTCCCAATCTACTATAAACATGGTAAATCTATCGTTGCGTCCACATTATGCACAATCCTCGGCTTCTTAGTGTACTTAAGTATCTTCACACTCGGCTTACCATACGCAATTCCAAGATATAACGCGACATTATCAATCTGGTGGGTCCAAATCATTGTTGTCGGTGGAGGAATTATTATTTCCTTCTTAATCCACTTACTTACCTATAAAGTATCCGCGAAGAGACTTGAACTTGTGGACTTGTGAACCTACTCGGCAATTGAATAACCGAGCATCTGGGTTATATATTGGTGAA
>JAEDDA010000023.1 GCA_016298185.1 Bacilli bacterium
AAATAAATCTATGGGCTTTTTCATTTTCTTTTTTACTAGTTACTTCTACTTCTTCCGCAACCATAAAGGCACTATAAAAGCCAACGCCAAATTGGCCGATAATATCAACATCTTCTTTGTCTTTATTTTTCATCTTTTTGACAAATTCTTTACTGCCGCTTCTAGCAATTGTGCCGAGATTTTTAATCATTTCGCTTTTACTCATGCCAATACCATTATCACTAATAGTGATGGTTCTATCTTTTTTGTCATAAGATAAGTCAATTTTATATTCTTCTAAAGCTACCTTGCCATTACTTGTTAAAGCGAGATATTTTCTTTTATCAATCGCATCAGATGCATTAGAAATGAGCTCTCTTAAAAAGATCTCGGAATTGGAATATATCGAATTGATCATCAAGTTAAGTAATTCTTTGCTTTCTGTTTCAAATTGCTTTGTTTCTTTCATAAACTAGTCTCCTTTTTAGCACTTGAACTCTTTAACTGCTAACGTATATGATTTTACCAACTTTTAGCACTCTGTCAACTAGATTGCCAATTTTTTTCTTTTTATATATTAATATATAAGCAAAATAAAATGACATCCCTGTTTGTCAGAAATGTCACGTTTTTTTACATTGGCTTTTTTGGACTATTTTGATACATCCGGACACTTTTATGAAAATCCGAACAACCTTAAATAGTCAATAAGTTAACTATTTATTGAAAACTTTTATACCATAAAAGCAAATAAACCCGTCAGATGATTGGCTCATTTTTATTTAATAATTTCTTGTAAAGTGAATCCATCAATATAGCCCCCAGTGGAGCGGTAATTAATATTGACACCACCGCGGCAGTGAGAACTAGTGTTCCGCAACTTAAACCTTCACTCAATGCAATCGCGCCAATTGAAGCCTGCACTGTTGCCTTGGGCAAATATGAAATGATAATAAATATCTTTTCTTCTGAGGTAAACTTCGTGGCTATCACGCAACATATCACACCTAAACTTCTGAATATTAGTGCGATAAAGATTAATCCTACGATGATTGCGCCTTCTTTAGAGAAAGCATAATGTACATCAGTAGCAATCCCCACTAAAGCAAAAAGAAGTATTTCGAAGCCTTGCCATAATCCGTTATACGATTTTTGGATATCCTTGGCTTCTTCGTTCTTAAAGATATTGACCACTAAAGCCATTACTATAATCGCTAGTAAAGAAGAAACACTAAAATATGGTTTTAAGACGCTTTCCAATGTCAGCATGCCAAACGATAAACCAAGCATGAGAATAACATTGATAATTTTATTTAGTTTTAGATAGCGAATGATTAAAACCATTAAGAATCCAACACCGATGCCTAATGTAATGCCGGTTATTATCGATATTGGAATTTGTGATATGCCCCAAGCATCAAATGTTGAGGTAGCTACTAGATTCTTGAACGAATAGAAAAGAACAATAACAAAAATATCATCACAAGATGCTCCCGCCATGACTAGTTCAGGAACGCTATGTTCTTTGCCATATCCTTCTTCCATAAGTTTAATCATTCTTGGAACAACTACCGCCGGAGAAACCGCAGCAAGAACAGAACCAAGAAGTAAAGCTTCAAAATAGGATATTCCTAAGAATAGAGGGGCAAATATAGTAATGCCAATAATTTCAAAACAAGCAGGGACGAAACACATTAAAATAGCGGGTCTGCCAATCTTCTTGAGATTGTTAATATCTAAAGACAAACCAGATCTTGTAAGAATAATCACCAAAGCGATTTGTCTTAAATATGAAGAGATTGATAATAATGTGTCATCAACAATGTTTAATAGTGATGGACCAATTAATATTCCGAGTATGATATACCAAACTAGTTTTGGGAGTTTGATTTTTTCAAAGATAAAACCACCAAGTATGCCGCCACCAAAGATAATAAATAAGGATAGAAATATATTCATATAATCTCCAATCTGCCATAGAAATTAAAAAGCTGATCCCTACAACAAAAAGTCATAGACGTCATCAGCTTTATTCTTGCGGTTTTCTATTTCTAGAAGGGAGACATCATTCCCTGTGGTGATTATATCACAAATAAATAAAAACAGTACCGAATTGTATCGATACTGTAGTTAACGAATGGGGGCAGAACACTAAAGTGGTACTTTTTGCCCTAAAAAGTTGGGGTGTATTCACCTTAAGTGATACACCTATTCCCTAATATTCATTTGAAAACCAGGTGCGTTTACAATCGAGATCATTGTTGCAAACGAAATAAAGAAAAGCACTAACGAAGCAACAAACACAACAATTAAACATAATCTAATTATCTTTAATGGTCTCTTGTTTAAGTTCAAAAATGATAGTAGAGAAAGAATTATAGAAAGCAACAAGAGCGCAATGTTGATAACCGAAACTAGATTCCCCACCCTCAAGGTTGCACCAATAATTGATGCATAGCCTGTCACATGAACAGGTGTTGGGTTATCAGGATAAGATACTGCAGAATAGTCATAGCTACTATATTGATAAAAAGGAACAACTGATAGCAAGAGCAAAGTAACACTTAATGAAGCAAAACAAATAGCCAAAATCATCCAAAACCTTTGGTTTGTTGTAAATGATTTTTCCACTATTTCGTTCTTCTCTTTATCAGATAATAAATCTTCAACCTTCACATTAAGAGCGGCAGCAATCTTTTCTAAGTTTTCTTGAGTAGGAAAAGCACTGCCACTTTCATATTTGGTTATAAGTGTTCTAGAGACATATATCTTGCTAGCAAGATCTTCTTGTGATAATCCTGCTTCTTTACGGTACTTCTTTATTTTTTCATTTAGTTCCATGTTGTTATTCCTATTATAAACGAATTTGGCATAACATATTTACTTCTAAAGCATTTTCCTTCTTCGTTAGATTGAACATACATATAGTGGCTCTTATGACTAATATAGAATAACGGTGCGTAATATTTTTTATAAGAAGGATGTAGACGTTCTAAATGAATAACGACCGCATCATCTTTAGATTCCTTTGGTGGCCAACCCATAAATTGTTCATTAATATCAAAATTAACCAGAATATAACTGCAATCTAAATATGAATAATATTTTTCATCCACTATCCACGCCAAGCTTTGATAAACGCTAGAGCTCACTTGCATTTGCGTTATATTTGACACTTCAAAACCAGCAACCTCTTTAAAAGAATAGGTTTGTTGATTACAACTTGTTAGAAGAAAAAATAAAACTAAAAGAAATGGTATCTTTTTCATATTTCCATAATAAGACGCATGATTAAAAACATTATGTGAATTTATGTGAAAAACAATTTAATCAGAGGAGATTACATGATTAAATAGTTATATACCTTATTAATAAGGTCCCTAGTGTAATATGCCATTTTTAGAATTAAGGAATCGTTTTGGCATATAGAAAGGGACCTTTTTATGTCATATCAAAGTTATAAAGGTAAAAGTAAATATCATTTTAGGTATTATCGAAAAACTCAGTATCATCCATTTTTGGTGGTTTTAGTGACTGATGAAAATGGGGAAGGAAATGATATTAAAATTAGTGGTTTTAATATGACTTCTTCTACTCTCAAGTTTCTCGAAAGACCAAGTCGTTTTATCAAATTAGACAAGAATCCAGATCCAGAAAGCGATGCAGAGAGTTATGTGAGTATCGATTTTATTGAAAATCAACCTGCAAAGTGGTTCACAAGACCAATTAGAAGATGGAAACTCTCAAAAGAAGATGAAAATAAAATTGATGAATTGCTGAAGAAAAAGAAAAAATGACTCATTTGAGTCATCATTTCATAAACGCTCACTCATCCTAATTGAGTATGGCTATTAGCCTTGCATACCCGCTTCCGCGTTTATTATCGTGCGATATTATTTCATTAGGAACCGCACATAATCAATTGGAGGGTATTCCTTTTGGTTATATACATCAGCATAAATGCTGTTGCAGTTACTTGGTTGCGGGGAGTGGATTTGAACCAATGACCTCCGGGTTATGGGCCCGACGAGCTACCAGACTGCTCTACCCCGCGATGTTAAAGGGCCCATATTCCAGAGCCCATTTGGTTAATAAACTTATTTACGATTTTTACGACGAGCGTTTTCGCTTTTAAGTTTTCTCTTGAGACCTTTCTTTAAGAAAGATTCTCTGCGGCGGCACTCCTGGATGGTACCAGCCTTATTAACTTGTCTTTTGAATCTGCGTAATGCATCATCAAGTGTTTCGTTT
Organism: Bacilli bacterium; assembly: GCA_016298185.1. GTDB lineage: Bacteria > Bacillota_I > Bacilli_A > RFN20 > CAG-826 > RUG13091. The sequence goes on from JAEDDA010000023.1 coordinate 4,231, forward strand.
TCACGAACTACTGTTTTTGGCATAGTTTCACCTCCATTCATGCTTAACGCACTGCGTATATTATATTCTTTTATGAAAAGAAAATGCAACCACAAAATGTGACTGCATCTTTTCTTATTAAATAATTAATTAATATTAGAGAATTTTTGTGCCGTTAGATGTACCGATACGATTTGCACCAGCTTCCACCATTGCGATCAAATCTTCGTGTGTTCTAACACCACCAGAAGCTTTAACGCCCATTTCTGGACCAACTGTCTTTCTCATTAAAGCGACATCGTGTGCGGTTGCGCCACCTGTAGAGAAACCTGTGCTTGTCTTAACGAAGTCAGCACCTGCTTCTTTTGAAGCTTTACAAGCTCTAACTTTTTCATCATCGGTCAATAAACATGTTTCGATAATGACTTTAAGTATTCTAGAACCCGCAACTTCTTTTAATAAGCGGATTTCTTCTCTCACATAATCATCATGACCGGCTTTTAACATACCAATATTGATGACCATATCGATTTCATCAGCGCCTTCTTTAATGGCTAATTCTGCTTCTTCAACTTTGGTTTTTGTTAAGTTCATACCTAATGGGAAACCAATAACTGTACAAACTTTAACATCGCTGCCTTTTAATTGTTCAGCCGCAAGTGGGACATAAGCGGGATTAACACATACACTCATGAAATGGAATTCTTTGGCTTCTTCACATAATTTAACAATTTGTTTTGGAGAAGCATCTTGTTTCAAAAGAGTGTGATCGATTAATTTGTTGTATTGCATATTTGTCAAATCTCCTCAACATTCTCATTATAGCAAAAAGAAAAGGCCTTTATAGACCTTATCTTTATTTTTCGCTTATTTACTAGCTTTCTTTGCTGGTTTTTTGGCTTCTGTTTTTGTGGCTTCTTTGACGACTTTGCCGTTTAAGACGACAACTTTGCCATCATAGTAACCACATTTTGGACAAACGTGATGGGATTTGATCATCGCACCACATTTTGGGCATGTGACTAAACCTGCTGCTTGTAATTTGAAATGAGTTCTTCTCATTCTTTTGCGTGTTTTACTAATTCTTCTTTGTGGGACTGCCATATTGCTATTCCTCCATTTTTCTAACGTCGTTAATTATATTAATTTATACGTATTTATGTCAATAATTCTTTGGTCAAGTTCTAAATTTCTATAGTTTATTTTGATATAATCATACTTTTTTGTAGTTTTATCAGTACTTTTTGACCAGGTTTATACATATTATTTGCAATTTTTACATTGATATAGTTAGTTGTGTGGCATAATGATGCGTTTTCATTAGGTAAACTCTCTTCTATAAGAACTTCCACATATCTATCGATAAATTTATTCACATATTCATTCCATAGTTTATTGGATAGTTCAATAAGGATTCTCGCTCTTTCTTTTTTCACGCTTGGATCAATTTGGTTTTTCATCAAAAACGCTGCGGTACCTTCACGAGCGCTGAACGGGAATACATGTAACATATTGAAACCGCATTCTTTGATAAAATCAAATGTCTCTTTGAATTCCTCTTCACTTTCTCCTGGAAATCCAACGATTACATCTGTGGTCAAAGCGATATCAGGGCATAATTCTCTAATGTGTTTTAACTTCGCAATAAACTGTGCTTTATCGTACTTACGATTCATGCGTTTTAAGACAGTTTCTGACCCGCTTTGAAGAGGGATGTGTAAATGTTTAGCTAAAACATTATTGCTCGTTACAAGCTCTATTAGGTGTTCATCTATTTCACTTTCTTCAATAGAAGAGATTCTTAAACTATTTAATCCTTCTAAATGACAGAGTGTGTCCACTAAATCAGAGAAAGAAGTATCATCTAAGTCTTGTCCATATCCACCGACATGGATGCCAGTAAGCACGATTTCTTGATAGCCTTGACTGATGAGATATTTGGCTTCAGAAATAATATTTTCTTTTGCCCTACTTCTCATCTTTCCACGACGGTATGGAATTAAGCAATATGTGCAGAAATTATCACAACCATCTTGAATCTTTAAATATGCTCTTACATTTTCCGAAAATGATGTGACACCAAGTTCTTCATATTTAAAATTACGAGGATTTGAATCCACCTTCACAATTGGCTTTTTATCTGTTAAATATTCTTCAATTAATTCCGGAATTTCATGTCTATGAGAAGTGCCAACAACAATATGGGGATTAATTTTTTCACAAATATAATCGACATTACCTTGAGAATAGCATCCCATAACCACACATATAGCGTGAGGATAATTCTTCATCATTTTTCTAATGTGCTGTCTAGATTTTTGATCCGCAGTTGCGGTCACTGAACAAGTATTGATAATGATGATATCACAGTCGTCATTTTTGCTTTCACTATAGCCTTTTGATAGTAAAAGAGATGAAAGCGCTGAGCATTCATAAGAATTAACCTTACATCCTAAAGAGCATACTTTGAAATTCATAACATTTATTTCGTTAATAATTTGTACATTTGTGGGGATATCAAATTGCTCTTAAATAAAGCATCCACCACGCCTTGTCTATCATTGTTAAAGTAAGCTTCCACAAATGGAGCGATCCTTTCCATCATATGGGTATAGGATGGCTTTTTCATATATTTATCAAACAAGACGAATTTACAGTCTAATCTACCTTGATCATTAATGATATAAACCGTATTTGTGTCGTAATAGAAGAACGCAGTTGCGTTTTTGCTGGAACTAATTTTTACCAATGAAGTAAAGAAAGAATTAAATAATTCCGCACCATAAGTATCAAATGGATCAATACAAGCGTCTTCAAAATCGTTTTCAAGTTCACTATATGGAAGCGCTAATAATTTATTAGGTTCATTTGTGTAAACCTGATTCAAAGCGCTGGAGAAAAATGGAATATAAATCTTCACACCATTCGCATTGTAATATGGTTGATCAATAATTCTTTCCTTTAAGGTAACAATCAATTGACCTGGTTCGATATTTCCATGGCTAGCAATATTTGCAATCTCTTTTTCAAAGAGAGTTTTATTTTCTAAACCTCTAAGTAAGATATTTGCTCTCATGATATCAAAGTCGTTTTCTTCGCTATCATAGAGTTCCGCAAATCTTTTAAACTTCCCAAGTTTTTCACGGTTTTCCATGAAATATCTAAAATCATCACCACTAGAAAATGGACGACGGTATTTTTGTTTAGAAAAGAGTATATCGTACATTGTCTTTGCCATGTCATTTCTCCAATAAAGCACCGATAACACTTAATGCATATACCGCTGCGGTTTCAGTTCTAAGGATTCTTTTTCCTAAGGAAACTCTTCTGAAATTATATTTGCTAGTTAATAAATTAACTTCTTCTTCACTAAATCCACCTTCAGGGCCAATCATAATAGAAACCGATTTTCCCTTATTCACATTGTTAAATAAGGAATCTGTACTACCAGCTTCTTTTTCATAAGCCACGAGGTTTATATCACTTAATAATTCACTAGGAATATTTTTTAAATCAACTACTCCCATGATTTCCGGGATTTTTAAACGATGGCTTTGTTCACTAGCTTCTTTAGCAATCTTTTCAAATCTTTCAAGTTTGTGTTTTAAAGTTTTATCGTCAAACTTTACAACGCATCTCTCAGTTTTTAATAAAACAATTTTATTAGCACCAAGTTCAGTGGCTTTTTGTACAACAAAGTCTATTTTTTCGCCTTTTGCTAAAGCAAAGAATAATGTAACGTCTTCGTTTAATTCACTATCTGTGGGGATTTCATAATTTACTTTAATCACTAATGGAGTAAGAGAATCGATAATACAAGCGTAGAGTTTATTATCCGCTACCGCTTCTATTTCATCACCTTTTTTTGCGCGCATAACATGCAAAAGATGATGGACGTCGCCATCACCTAAAATAATATTTTTGTTAACTTTATTAGCAAAATATCTTTGCATTAATGAATGAATTCTCCATTTCCGTCTTTGATATCTTTCTTGCAAATGTAATAAATACCAATTCCGATATTAACTAAATACATGATAGAAATAGGTGCGGCATATGAGAGCCAATTCTTCGCGCCTGTAAGAGCAAGTGCGAATAAGGCGATAAGGCCACCGAGAACAACTAAGTTACAAAGTAACCAAATAAGTCCTCTCTTTTTGAAATTAAGATAGAAGAAACCAGCACCAGTCCAACCTAAGAAAATGAACCAAATGAAAGTATTAAGTCTAAAATGGGCTTTATAAATCTTCCTATTAGCCTTTTGTCCTAAATCTAATTGACTGGTAATTTCAACAGTATCACTATTCGCGCCATCAAGTGGGTTTCTAGTTCCACAGACAGGACAAATATCTTTCTCAAATTTTGTAATTCTAGCTCCGCAATTTCTACAATATGGCATAATTATCACCTTTTTTCTTTCTACAGTATCGTAAATAGTATATTTAATTTTACGTAGTTAGTCCACCTTTAAACAAAAAATACCTCAACTTTTCTTTTATCTAAATCGAGGCATTTTAAGTTTAGTTATTTTATAAAAGTTTAAACTCAATCATCGCAGGATCATGGTCGCTATAAGCAAAGCCATTAAATCCTTTATTTCCGTTTGTTGTTTGGATATTTTGATGAGAAACAACATCAACGTTATCACTAACAATAAATCCGTCAACACAACACACGAATGATTTTTCTGGGTCGTATTCCATATCGTTGTTACGGCATGTTGGATAATTATCACTAGCAATCATCTTAAATCCGTCTTCGATTAATGGCTTATGAGATTCATCAAACCAGTAGCTAACCCAATCTGGTGATTTTTTGGTCATGTTGAAGGCACGATGTCCTTGTTCAAGCGTGTATGAATATTCGTTGTTATAGGTTAATAAATCGTGATTCCAGTCACCACAATCATTCGCCGCTTTTTTCTCTAATAAGAATGTTCTTAATTCTTTAACTTGTTCCGCTCTAATTGTGCCGCCCTTGTCATATGCGGACATATGAGAATTAACAATCCATAAGTTTTTATCATTATTAACTTTAACTTGAGAAACTGAGAAGCATCTATCAAGGTCAAAAAGCTTAGATAATGAAGAACTAATTGTGTATTCTTTTCTCTCGGCTTTTTGGATTTGATATTTACTTACTGTTGTTAATCCAGCCTGTACTGAACCATGCATATCATATAAAGGATAAGGCAAGAATCCAGAATGGAAATTCTTCGCATGAACATGGTCATATTCTTTATAAGCTTCGACGATTTTCTTATCTTGGTTAATGTGATAACTTCTTGTCGAATTTGTATCTACTTCTTGGAAAAATACGAAATCTGCGTGTGAATCTTGGGCGGTTTGTATTGCCCCATTAGTGTTAAACTCCACAACTGCTTTACTTTTTGCTGTGGAATAATAACCGCAAGTTGGCTTATCGTTTTCATCATATCCTGTATCTAAGAAGAATGTGAAATCTTGTGAATAAGCACCAAATCCAATGTTATAGCTCATAGCTTTATATGTTTCACCCACTGACACTGTTGCAAGCGCTGATTTGCGGTCCACTTTAAGATCGACATTTCCGATTCTGCTATAAGAAAGTAAGATACCACCAGCATAGCAAACACCGGCTAATAAGAAGGTACCAATTACTCCACCAGAAATGATCAAAACACGATTCACAATTTTCTTAGAGTGATGTTTCTTCATGATGGAATAACCATTATTGATTAATCCATCTTTTAATAATAAATAACGATTATATTTTTCTTCGCTTTTAAAGTGCTCTTCTCTGCTTTGTGGATAATCTAATGTATAGGTTAATTTTGTCTTACCGAATTGCTCACTTGTTAAATCGAACATTTTTCCATCCACTACATTGAAACAATGGTATCCACCTTCAGGAAGTTGAACGCCATAAACTTCACCACCAAAGATATCTTGGACAAGCATTGAAGTAATTGAGCATTGACCTAATGTTTTATTTTTCTTACTCCAGCCTTCTCTTAATCTTGGTGCGCATGTTTCGATGCTCCAGATTTTACTTAAGGCGTCATAAAGATCTCTAGGAGATTTGATGTAGGGAAAATCATTGTTAATTGGTTTGATGTCTTTGACATCGTTTCCGTAGTATTTGTATTTCATGGCACTATTCTAACACGAAACAAAGTTTATATGCATTTACTTATGTGATAAGATAAGAAAGATGAATAAAAAAGTTGGTGACATATATCGTAAACACTTTGTGGCCCTCACTATAGGTCCACTACTTAAACTCATAGAAGTCGTTTTCGATTTACTCATACCTTTATTCATGAAAGCAATTATCGATTTAAACCAATACGGTAATCCTGATACTATCCCAAATGCATTCTCCAAGAACCTCGCTAAATTTATTCGTTTATTCGGTACTTGGATTCCTAACAACGCGTCTTTAAATGATGCAATTATCGGTGGCGTCATCATCCTTGTTATGGGTGCAATCGGCTTCGCGTTTACTATGCTCACGCAATATATAGCCGCACGCACAGCCATGGCGGTTGGTACAGAGGTGCGCGAATGCTTGTACGCAAAGGTGCTCGCGTTAAGCAAAAAAGATCGTGAGCAATTTGGCAACGGCAGAATCATGACTTCACTAAATAGTGATTCATATCAAATTCAACAAGCTATTTTGTTCTTTATTCGTTTAGTTTTAAGAAGCCCCGCGATTATATTAGGTTCTTTAGTATTCTCATTTATTCTCGACTGGAAAATCGGCTTAGCTTTCATTGCTTTAGTCCCAACATTACTTTTAGTAATTTTCTTAGTTTTAGGACAATCCAGTAAGAAATATGTTTCCATCCAGGAATCACTCGATGATATATCTACGAAGAGTAACGATGATATTTCTGGTGCTAGAGTCATTAGAGCGTTCAACCGTCAAAACGAAGAAAAAGAATCATTCGGTAAAGTTACTGAAAACTATCAAAACAAATCGATCAATGTCCATAAGATTAATTCATTAATCAATCCATTTGTTTTTGCGATGACCGCATTAATCACAATTTTAATTGTCTTCTTAGTCAGGGGAACATTATTAGATGGTACAGATTCTGAGAAAGTTGTTATCTCTTCAACGATTATCGCGGAGATGGCTTATCTTGCTCAAATCTTTTTCGCGGTTACCCAATTACCACCTGTCTTACTTGATATTATCAAAGGCGGTGTCTCAAGAAAGAGAATTAACCAAATTCTCACCTTAACACCTTCCATAGTTAGTGGCAGTCAAACAAATGATTCATTTAACGAAGGAGAATTAATTTCCTTTAAGGATGTCTATTTTAGTTATAAAGATAATAGCGAACGTTACGCCTTAAGCGGCATCTCATTCTCCTTAAAGAAAAATGAAACCTTAGGGGTAATAGGTGGTACTGGTTCTGGCAAATCCACAATTATAAATTTAATTGAAAGGTTTTATGACGCCTCAAAAGGTGAAGTTATTTATAAAGGCATAAACGTTAAAGATTATGACTTATCTTCTTTAAGAAGAGAGATTGGCTTAATTAACCAAAAGTCCCGTTTATTTAAAGGAACAATTAGAAGTAATTTCTTAATGGTTAATAAAGACTTAATAGATAAAGAAATTGAAAACGCTTTAAAGAATGCAGAAGCATATGAATTCGTTAATAAATACGATGATTATTTAGATCACGAAGTTAATGAGGGAGGAAGTAATTTCTCCGGTGGTCAAAGACAAAGACTTTGTATTGCTCGTTCATTGGTGAAATCTCCAGAGTTATTAATCTTAGACGATTCGACCTCCGCATTAGATTTATTAACGGATAAAAAGATTAGAACTCACTTAAGTGAGATGAAAGATGTCACCAAGATTATTATCTCTCAACGTGTAGCGACGATTTCTGATGCTAATCAAATTATCGTTTTAGATAAAGGACATATCGTTGGTAAAGGCACACATGAAGAGTTATTAAAAACATGTGATGTCTATAAAGAGATTTACGAATCACAAATTAAGAAAGGATAGTATGACAAGTAAGAAAAGAATTCTTCGCTATTTAGGATTAGAGAAAACTTTGCTTATAGTAAGTGTCATTTTCGGCATGGTTTTTGTCATTTCTCAAATGTCACAACCTTTTATCCTTGGCTTAACACTAGATTACGCAAAACAGAACAATAACCAAGCTTTCTATATCACACTTATCGTTTCCTTATGTTTATCAGTTATTGGAACGATATTTGACTATTTCTTTGAATACTTCGTAGGAAAGATTGCACAAAGAAGTATTAAGAGAATGAGAGATGAAGTGTTTAATAAAATTAATTCCATCCCATTAAAAGATTTCGACACTCGTAGTTATGGTGATTTGTTGCAACTTGAACTGAGAGATATGGAAAGTGTTTCCACTGGTATCTTCGCGGTATTTAAAACACTTGTTCAAGGTGTATTTACTATAGTAATCACTATTATCATGATGTTTATGGTGAATTGGATTCTCGCTGTGGGAGTTATTATCCTCACACCACTTAGTGTTTTAATGTCATCCTTTGTGGCAAGAAAGAATCACAAATACTTCAAGAAACAAGCGGAACTCCAATCTAAGTTAAGCGCGGCATCTTTAGAAACTATTGAGAATATCGATATTGTTCAATCGATGAACTATGAAGATGAATCATTAAAGAACTTTAACAAAATTAACTATAAGTTAAATAAAGAAGGCAAATTAGCCCAGTTCTCCGCTTCTTGGATTAATCCATCTACAAGACTTGTAAATAACACTATTTATATCCTCATCGGTATCGCTGGCATCATTATGCTTGCTTATGATGCTAAACTCGCACTTATTCTCGCGGTGATGTCTATTGGTAAATTATCATCCTTCTTAAGTTACACCACTCAGTACAGTAAACCATTTAATGAAATATCTTCCGTGATTACAGAATTTGAAACTGCGAAGTTCTCATTTAATCGTATTAATGAATTCTTGAATCTTGATAATGCAATTGATGATGGCAAAGAAGATATCAAAGATATCAAATCCATTAAATTCGATAATATGTCTTTCTCTTATAATCCAGAGAGAGAACTTATTAAAGACTTCTCTTTAGAAATAACTAAAGGCAGTAAAGTGGCCATTGTGGGTCCAACAGGCGCAGGCAAAACAACATTAATTAATTTGATTATGCGTTTCTATGAACCAATTGATGGAAAGATATTATTTAACGATATTTCAAGTAAAGACATTTCCTTATCTAATTTAAGAAAACACTTTGGTATGGTCTTACAAGATACATGGATCTTCTCAGGAACTATCTTAGATAACATTAAATATGCAAAGCCTAACGCCACTAATGAAGAGATTGAGCTTGCTATAGCAAAATCCCATGTTGATAGCTTTATTAACTCTTTACCTGATGGATTAAATACCAATATCACTAGTAAAGAAGGCTTATCAGAAGGCCAAAGACAAATGATTAGCATTGCTCGAGTGATGTTAGTAAATCCAGAAATCGTCATTTTAGACGAAGCAACAAGCAATATCGATACACGTAGTGAGAAACTTATCACTGATAGTTTTGATGAAATGATGAAGTCAAAAACATCTATTGTCATCGCTCATAGATTATCGACGATTAAACAAGCAGATATTATTATTGTCTTAAAAGACGGACACATCATAGAAACTGGTAATCATAAAGAACTAATGAACAAACAAGGTTTCTATTACAAGATGTATTCTTCTCAATACAAATAATAAATGAAAATAAGAGCCCTCGATTTGAGGACTCTTATTAACCGGTCTTTGCTTTTAGATTTCTTCATCCACAATCACTTTTTCGAAGTGTGTGTGTTTGGTCACCCATTTTTCTATTCTCACAGGAATGAATAAGAGGAAAATTCCAAATGTGACGATAGATAAGAGCCACCATAAGATATATTTACCTAATAATTGGAAACCATTGCCGTCAAATCTCATCTGCAAACCATTGATGTTTTGACCGTTTATTTCCCAACGTTTAATCCAAGCTACTCTAACTGGATATAAGATGCCGAGAGTTAATACAGTAACTAACAAACCGAGGATTTGCCAACCGATATAAACAAGGATTCTACCTTCGAATTTGCTTTCAGCTACAATACCATTTTGTTCAAGGAGTTTTCTATTTTCTTCTGTTTCATCTTCCATATTCACAAAGTGAGTATGTTTTGTGACCCATTGTTGAATCTTTTTCGGTAAGAATAAAGCGTAAATACCAAATGTGACAATGCAAAGTAACCACCACAAGATGTATTTACCTAATAATTGGAATCCGTTTCCATCAAAGCGTAAGCGTTTACCATTTATTATGCGGTGATTGATTTTCCAACCTTCCACCAACGCCACTCTAACTGGATATAAGATACCTAATGTCACCACCGTTACAAGTGCGCCTAAGATATTCCAACCGATATATTGAATGGTTTTACCATCGAATTCACTTTCGGTTTGTAAATTCATCTTTTCAACGAATTCGTGGCTATTTTCAATATCAATCTTTCTTTGTTCGACGTATTTATTTTGTAAGTCATTTGCTTCATTAGAAGCGGCTTCAAAATCATCCGCTTGTAATAAAGCGACAACCTTTTTATATGTTTGTGGTTCTTTCAAATAATTGCATTGCTTATTAAGTTCTGAAACAGATTTGCTGTAGTCCAATTCTTTGTATGATTTAGAAGCAAAGCTAAGCAAAAGAGATGTTATTACTAATCCAGCAGCAAGGATAAGCAAATAAACAACAATAAAGTCGTAATAATACGCTCTAAACATTTCTTTATAAAGATAAAGAGGGGATTCTTCCCCGTAAGAAGAGAACATATATAATACAAATAGAGCAATAACTAGAATTAAACTTGGAAATTGGGCAATCGATAAGCCTATTTGAATATAATTGAAAACTTTTTCTCTTACTGAAAATTGCTTTTTATGTTTTAGACGTACCAGAGCCATTATAAAGACGGCTATTGAAAAACCTACTAAAATGAAACCGAGACCTTCAATTAAACCAGGCCTTTTTATAATTGCGATTACAGTTAAAATAGAAACGACAAGAAGTATAATATCTACAACCAGAAACTGAACTATTTTCTTTTTGAATTTCTTGCTCAAAAGAGCAGATTCTTTATTTTCTTTGCAAAAATCCTTTTTATAATCACGTACCATGATTAATCCCCCTATAGAAATCTAAGATTATGCTTAATTAAATTCTACTATTTACATATTTAAAATCAATCAGTTGAAAATATAAAAAGGATGACTCGTTTGAATCATCCTATTATTTTCAATGGCGGAGAATTAGAGATTCGAACTCTAGCGGGACTTGCATCCCCTATCGGTTTTCAAGACCGACCCCTTCAACCACTTGGGTAATTCTCCATTTGGTGGACCAGGAGGATCACGATACCCCAACCATTCGGTTATGGGCCGAAGGCTCTTCCTTTGAGCTACTGGTCCAATTTATTTAGCAAACCCATAAGATTTGCTTTCAGGGGTGGTCGAAGCATTTCATACCTCTCTCGTTGCCCCTTTATTAATAAAGGGGTGCAGTTCATGTCCCCCTCTAATAGCTACTTGGTAGCTGAGGACGGACTTGAACCGCCGACCTGAGAGGTATGAACTCCCTGCTCTAGCCAACTGAGCTACTCAGCCAAATATGGTGGATCTAAAGAGACTCGAACTCTCGACCCCCTGAATGCAAATCAGGTGCTCTCCCAACTGAGCTATAGACCCATAATTGCGGCTTTACTCAAGTCGCAATAAATAAAATACACATTTTTAAACAAAAATACAATCATATTTCTAATAAATGCATAAGCATAACGAAAATAAGCCATCAAAAAAACAAAAATGTGTATTTTGTCTAGCTCAGATGGAGAGCACTGTTTGCGGACCAAGGAGGACATCTATGCGCTAGAAATTATAACGTTTACCGATGTAAACCAAATCAGCCTGCATCTTCGGCCAATAGAAAGTAACTTGTTTTCTTCGATAATCATCTACGACCGCTTTGTTCGCGTATCTAGCATGTGGTTTTAAAAGTATAGGACCAATATGCAAATTATCATACCAACCCCATTCCTTAGTTTTAAGATGATGTTCCAACTGTCTTTTGGAAATAATAATTCCATAATCCACAGTACCATAATAAATATATTCTGCACTTTGTGCAGTAATATCTACACCCTGAAATAAAACCCTTTGAAAAGTTTCCATAATAATCTCAAATTTGCCATTTAGTTCTTCGTTGGCTTTATCAATATGTTCATGCAACCAATCATATACTTCGTGATAATTCATTCTCTTTTTACCACTTCCATCCATTGTTCCATCACCGAATTGATAAAGAAGTAATGTTTTCTGTGTTTCAACCGAAACACCGAATTTTCTTAAAAACAAAATAAAACTTTTAATGTCTTCACTATGAACCATTTCCGCGCGGTTGTTCTTCACTGAAATAAAAGCTTGTTTACCTTCGCATTCCACCACTATGTCAGGTTTAATAAAATTATCAGTCAAGTGACATTTCAGTTTTGTATTCGGTTTTTGCGGCCCGAATATTTCTTCAATCATTGTTTGAAGATTATTATTTAATTTTTTGAATACGGTCTTATCTAAGGCCTTAACGAGCTCTTTCTCGTTTTGAGTACCAGTATTTATCATAAGAGGTACCTCCCTATTAAATACATAGGGGGGCTTTATCGAATATTTTTGCAAATTTTTTTCATTTTCTTTATTTTTGGGAACTAGGTCGCAAAAAAAGACACCCTTTAAGGTGTCTTATTGTTTAAATCCTGGTCGGGACGACAGGATTTGAACCTGCGACCTTCAGTTCCCAAAACTGACGCGATACCAAGCTACGCTACGTCCCGATTAATGGCGCGCCTCACAAGAATCGAACTCGTAACCTCCAGATTCGTAGTCTGACACTCTATCCAGTTGAGCTAGAGGCGCGTTTTACTTATGAGTTGGTTCTCGGCAATTGAGCCCCCGCTTCATAAGTGCTGTTTTGATTGGAGGTTCCTGCCGGATTTGAACCAGCGGTCATTGAGTTGCAGTCAATTGCCTTACCAACTTGGCTAAGGAACCATCATGCAGCGCTATGAATTATAGCACCGCATTA
>JAEDDA010000051.1 GCA_016298185.1 Bacilli bacterium
GTTGCCGCAAGTTCATGTTCATGGAAATAACAAGATATTGCATCCATTTCCCATTTACTAATTGAACCACTACAATATTTATTCCAGTTGTCGGAAATAATTCTGTTATTCATTGCTTCAAGCAATTGTTCACTATTCTTTTTTACAAAAGGCCTTATAATATCCATATGTTTCTGATAAATTTTATCCCATACGGTTTGTTTAATCATAAAACCATTTTCAGTGCTAACGAGTTTATCCATATCAAAATGCTGCTCATAAAAATTAAAAGCAATATCATCTATAATGAAATATTCACCACTTTTAAATTTCTTGAGATACTTATTGAAATTATAAACTCTACGCTCCATATCATATTCATCTGGAATAAGACCGAAGTCAATTAACATCTTCATGTTTTGAAGTGTTACTCGCTTTTTTGTATCAGAAACTGCCTTGATATATTCCAAAGCGATATCTTTTCTATCTCCAAGAAAATCAAAAGCTCCAGCTTTAATCAAATTAACCATCTGCGGCTTATTGATTTTTACCTTCCCTAAAAAATCTTCAATTGATTCATAAGGACGATTAGCCATGATAGTTTTAATCAAATCTTCACCAATTCTTGTAATACCACTCATACCGTAACGAATGGTATTAAGTTCAACATCTGGATAGAAAGTGTAACGAGATTTATTAATATCAGGAAGAGTGATACTAACACCTTGCGCCTTCATCTTACCAATCGCCGCCGCAATTTTGCCATAGTTATTTGCTTTGGTTTTTTTCTTTTTCTTCGTGGTAGTTGTTATTTCTTCATCTTCATCATCTTCATCATCATCTTCATCATCTTCACCAGCAAAATCAATTGCAGTATCATAAGTTTCTTCCCAAATAATCTGTTCTTCATTTTCTTCTTCGTTTTCTTTTTCGGCGCCACCGCTATCTGAAATTAAACAAGCACAGTTCCAAAAAATCAGCGGAAAACGATAAGCGAGATTCATTTCTTGGAGAGCAATTAATGAATATGCAAGAGTATGACTCTTATTAAAACCATAACCACGACTTGTTGCAACAAGAACATTCCAAACATAGTTACAAAGTTTCTGGTCTAAACCTTTCTCTGCAACTGTTGCGAAATATTCTTTCTGAAGCTTTTCATACTCTGCAGGATTTTTCTTTGCAATTGATTTACGAAGTCTATCCGCCCAAGTCAGATTAAAGCCACCACACTCAGGCATCTGTACTAATTGCATAAAGCCTTCCTGACTTTCACAAATACCATAACTTAACTTAACAACAGGCTCAAGAATTTCCATCTGTTCTTTAGTCAAGCCATAATCTTTCATTTCTTTATACCAAAGATTAATATTCTTCTTAAAACGAGCAAACTTATTCAGTGGCTGTTCTGCACCTTTTTCCTGCGCCATCAGTCGGATAACTGAGTTCAAAGTTGCTAAATCGTCAACACTTTCGGGCTTAACAAGCGCAATGCCTTGAACGCCACTCTGTTTCTCCATCTGGAATAAAGAAAGAATATCATGATTCCAAACCATCTTCCACATATCCGGCGCAGTTCGCTCTAAATTATAAATACCAATTGTATCTTCATACAACTGTCTTAACGGCTTAGTACCATCAATATAATTCTGTTCAGCAAGCAAATCAAGGCAAATGTGCATTTTATCAAGAGCTTCAACAGAAAGCAGGTCATACTTGATAAGTGAAACATCTTCACAGTCATGAAGGTCATACTGGGTGATAATGTCACCATTCGGTGCTCTCATCAGAGCGGTTGAATTGGTGAAGGGTTCATCTACAAAGATAACACCACCCGCATGTTCACCAAGTCGGCAAATCAAACCTTCAATCTTTTTTGCTACCGCCCAAACTTCGGGGTAATTATTTGTCATCTCAGCAACAAATTTATCATTTGGTGCGAAACCTGCTTCTTCATCACCATAAAAAGTTTGAGACAAACTTCTCAACTGACCACGGTCTGCAACAATCATTGAGCTGAGATACTGCGCAATATCAACATCGATACCGAGACCACGGCAAGCTGTTAGAATTGCTGATTTAGATTGTTCAGTTCCAAAAGTCGCAACATTTGCAACTCTATCTTCGCCATAAACTTTTCTCAGATGTTCAAGCACTTGAGCACGGCGGCCGCCCTCAATGTCAACGTCAACATCAAGAACAGATACACGATCGGGATTAAGGAATCTCCATGCAAAAGTTTGAGTTGTTTCCCATTTTGGATTAATCTGTGTAATATCGAGAAGATACAACAAAATAAAACCTACACCAGAACCACGGCCGCATCCTACTAGAGTTCCTGCATTCCAACATTCTTCAACAATCTTTTGAAGATTGAGAAAATATGCACTCCAATGAGTTTTGTTTACTTCTGAAGAAATCCAAGTCATTTCAAGACATTCATTAACTGCTTCATAAATTTCTTTATTTTGGAGTCTTTCATCAGATTCAATTTTTAAAACGATAGCATCTGCTAGTTCTTCATCACCTTCGTAATCAGAACTCCAGAATTTTCCAAGATAAGGAATTTCAGAACACCAATATCTTTGGTCAATTATATAACTTCTCAAATCTTTCCACATCAACTGCGGAATCTTCAAAGGTTTCAGCAAACTATAATCTTCACAACTATCTTTAATTCTTTTAATATTTCGATACGCAGTTTGAAGTTCTTCTTCCGTCAAATCCATATGACTTTCAAGTTCCTCGGTATCCATCATATAGGTTGTCGCATAGAAAGATTTAACTTCTCGATCACCATCCTGTGCATTAAGAAAAGCTTCGTGGATTTTCGCATCTTCTTTTTTAAGATAATGACTATCAGTTGTGATTATATAAGGAATATCAAGGAGATTAGATAATCCAATCAATTGACGATTCACGTAAGTTTGTTCACGAGATTCGTTTGGCTGAAGTTCAAGATAAAAATTATCCTTACCAAATAAATCTTTCATTTGAAGACACCACTTAATAATTTTATCTCCTAATTCAGCACTTTTTAAATCTTTATTTTTCAAAAGTTGTGTAGGAATCGCACCACCAAGGCAGGCCGTCGAACCAATTACATGACCCGGATTCTTACCAATTATATCAAATAAATCTTGATAATAAGTTGGCACTCGCCGCATGCCTCGTGCCATATAAGAACGATGCCATGCACGGGTGGAAATTTCTCTAATTTGCTGATGACCGACTGTATCTTTCGCAAGAAGAATGAAATGGTAATAACGGTCAAAATCTTTATTAAAATTATCTGCGTTCAGACCATTTCTTACAAGATAAATCTCATTACCAAGAATCACCTTAAAATCAGGATGCTCTTCTTTTACTTTTTTATAATATTTTTGAACCTTAATGTGGCTCGCAATAGTTTCATGGTCTGTAATAGCTACTACATCGTGGCCAAGTTCAATTGCATAATCAATCAAATCTTTTTCTTTAATAATGCAATCACGTAGACGAAGATTACTGTAGTGAGTGTGGTTTTGAACTAATGTAAACTACCTGGGAATTTCAAAGTAGTTTTCATTTACATCACCTACCTTTCTACTCTTTATATAAATTAAAAATCAATAAATGGTTCAGGTATTTTATTCAATTTAATAATTTTTTGCTTTTGTTCTTGAGGAATAATATTATAGTTCGGACAAGATTTAGCTGCTGTATCTGGACGACGTTCATTTTGGTCACAATCTAATGAACCATATATTTTACACATACGCATTGAATAACTACCAAAACAGCCTTCTAAATAAAAATTACA
Source organism: Bacilli bacterium (assembly GCA_016298185.1). Taxonomy (GTDB): domain Bacteria; phylum Bacillota_I; class Bacilli_A; order RFN20; family CAG-826; genus RUG13091. The sequence goes on from JAEDDA010000051.1 coordinate 3,782, forward strand.
ACAATCATAACAAGTCATAATATCTTTCCTTTCTTTATATATATATTATAACAAAATTTTAATTAAAATTCAAGTTTACCGAACTTTCAAGTTCTTTTAA
>JAEDDA010000001.1 GCA_016298185.1 Bacilli bacterium
GAAGACGCCGTGGATGCGGAAGTAAGTCCAAAAGAAGAAGACAATAAAAAAGAAGACCTCTAGGATTTCTAGAGGTTTTTAATTATATTAAATCAAACAATATTCTTCCGAGTCTAATATGTGTTGCGCCTTCTAATAAGGCTTCTTTATAATCTTCGCTCATACCCATGGATAAGTATGGGAGTTCAATATTTAATTCTTTTTCTATCTCATCTCTTAAGATACGAAGTTTAGCGAATTGTTCTCTTAATGATTCATCCTCGCTATGACGTATTGCCATCATCATTAGTCCCACAACTTCGATGTTTGGGTATTGCTTAAGCCCTTTAATGAACTCTTTTGCTTGATAATAGGGCACTCCATCCTTGTTTTCCTCTAAATTGATTGAGACTTCAACAAAACATTTTAAAGGGCTTAAACGGTGCGAATTGATGATTTTTGCTAAGTCTAATGAATCAAGCGATTCGAGATAATCAATCTTATCAACAATCTTTAAACATTTATTTCTTTGCAAGTGGCCGATAAAGTGCCATCTGATATTTTGATCTTTTAAGAGCTCGTATTTATTAAGAAAAGAATCGACGCGGTTTTCGCCGATGTCTTTAATCCCTGATTCTATAAGAATCTTGATGTCATTAGTATCGACATATTTACTAGCTGCGACAATAGTGACATCGTTAGGAATTGTTTTTATAAAGTCTTTAATATCTTTACGAACCATTAGTGTTTAACTTTGTTAAATGTAATTGTGGCGTCATCTTCATCGATATAATCGATTGTGAATGTATATGGGAAGTCTTCGCCTTTATTTGTGAGCTCTTGTGCTTCAGCTTCTTTGTTTAAGAAGATGGAATAATCTTCAAATGAGAATGTATCACCTAATTTAAATAAATCACCGGAACTTAATGTGTGTCTTCCATTAATGGAAGCAAATGTAAAGTGTTTACCTTTTTGCACTAAAGTGAGTAGTGGATTGTTCCCTAATTGAACAATACCTTCATTTCCATCTGTCCAGTTGGAAGAGTTGTTCGCACCGAAGGATTTAATACTCCAACGAGAAATATCTTCTTTGGATTTGATGAGTTGATCTTCTAAATCATCCACTTTTAATTTGGCTTGGCTTCTGCCTTGGCTATCTGAATAGTATTCATAACTATTACCACCATACATACGTGCATCGACATGATAAAGTCTAATACCAGGTTTACTACCTAAATTGCTAAGGTTTTTTCGCCAGTCTTTTTTGTTATTACCATATGGTGCAAATAATTCTAATAAGAAGTATTCGTCAAACGCTGAACCATTCCATGAAGAATAATCAGCTGGGATAATGATACAGTCACCATTAATAGCGGCCGCTTTGATGTTTACTGTAGTAACATCAGCTTCGCCATTGATGACATATGGTTTGACCCAACCCATAGATAACTTGGAGAAAGAATTCCAGTCAAAACAGTTATGAGATTGCATATCAAAACCACCGACATAGTCGATTTCTGAATCAGGTGAATAATCGTAATAATCTTGTAAGCCAAAAATATGGCCTTGTTCGTGAATTGAAGTAATGGAATCAGTCATGAATCCAGTGTTGCTTATAGAATAAACGTTCGCTGATGGCCTTTCTAATGTTCCAATTCTATTGGTTTGATACATATGTGGCCATAGTGGTTCAGACCATTCTTGTTCATAGTAGTTTGTAATGAGGTGAACATTATCAATGCAACCATCTTGGTTGAGATCGTATTCGCTCCAATTAATCTCTTCTTGTGTATCTTCAAGCCAATTAACAGCGTTTTCAATTAAGTCAAACAATGTTTGATATGAAATATCATCACAAACATCAGAAGTAGCAATTGTACTATTTTCATATATAGGCGCAACCATGCCTGAAATATGTAATTGGTTAAATGATGCCGCGGAATAATACGCATATAAAGAATCACTTTGTCCGAAATAGAAATCGTTAACTTTGTTAATTTGAGTATCGTTCCAATCGATGTAACTTGAAGATGGTTTATCTTTAGCGTCTCCTGTAAAGGAGATAGGAATGACAAGCAATTTCACTTCACCTGTAGAAGGCGCGTATGCATTATTAAAATCACTAGCCACCATAGAAACTTCATTAACTTTCACAAAACCAGTTTTGGTATTAGGTTTTTTCTGACCTCCTATACAGGAAGTGACCGCTAATGTGGCAACTGGAATAATAAATTTAAAGACCTTTGCTTTCATAGTGGTTATATATTAACACAACATATACATAATGGTTATTACTTTTTCTATGAAAAGGGTATAATAATTCCATGGTAAAATTTAACCCTAGAATTAATGATGAAGCCGCTTTAGCAAGCGAGATTCTTTCTAAAGGTGGTGTAGTGGCGTTTCCTACGGAAACAGTCATGGGTTTAGGCGTTTCTTTTAATGATCGCAAAGCTTATGACAAATTAAATAAAGTCAAAGAAAGACCAGAAGATAAGCCATATACACTCATGGTCAAGAATGTCGAAGAAATAAGCAAATATGCGATTATTGATGAAGCCACTCAAAGAGTGATTAATGCTTTTATGCCTGGCTCAATAACAATATTAGTGAGAGTCAAGAAAGGCAGTGTTCCTGCTTACGTAACTCATAACACTGATGTCATTGGTATACGCGTACCCACAAATATAGAAGCGCGTATATTATTAAATATGGCATCAGAACCATTATTAGTTCCATCCGCGAATAAGAGTGGATCCAAACCAGCATTAAATAGTGATGAAGTGAAGCAAGTATTTGGTCAAGAAATCGATTTTGTGATGACTGGAAAAGCCAAAGGGGAGGTTCCAAGTACCATTGTGGACCTCACAAAAGAGACTCCAAAAGTCGTGAGGCCTGGCCCAATTCCTGAAGAAGAAATTATTAAGGTTTGGAACAGTTAATAAAATATATTAACCTACACAAATTTAACAAAGTTAATATCTACTAATAAATATACTAAAAAACTACTAATAGAAGGAGATAAAATATGGACAGTTTAAAGTCATTGATGGACAAAAGACAATACGATTTGGTCATCAAATTAACCGAAAATAGCCAAGACATGAATTACCTTTTTTATCGTATTAGCGCTTTATTAGCTACAGGTCGCGGTGAAGAAGCGTTATCTGTTATTAAAAAGAATCGCAAAATCCTTCAAGGTGATTTACCTTTGCTTATGAAAATCCATATTGAGATTCTTTGTTTGCTCAATAACTTCGATGAAGCTTATGAAGAAGTTAAATATTATGAGAATCTTCCATATGTCTCCCAACAAGTCGAAGAAATTATTCGTGATTTACCAAAATTGGTAAGAGAGGAAGAAAAGAAATCTCTTTCTAACCGCGAATTGAGCAATGATGCATTAAAAGAAAGATTGAAATCCAATGATGAAACTGTGGTCTTACCTGCGCTTGATATGGTTCGGGGCCGCGACATCAATATGTTCCTTCCCGATATTCAAAGGATAATGCTTTCGTTCCCTAAGCAATCAATCCGTTCATTTGCGTTGCTATTGCTTGTTCAAAAGAAGATTGATCAAGAACTCTCATTTAATCATATTGGAAAAGCCATAAAGATTAACCCTAGCAAACTCGAACCTCCTTTTATTGGAGATGAATTCAATGAGTTCGTCCGTTCAATGCAAAATGAAATCAAAGATCCTGCTGTAAGCGATGATGCGATTCAAATTCTCAGTTCCTACATTATTTACATGTACCCAGAAAAACTTGAAATTAAATACCCATTATTAATTGAAGCGCTTCGCACAATTAGTGAAGATTATCTTCAAATCGAGAATAAAATGCCATTATCTATCCGCTGCGAATCTAAGGGCATAAACGAAAAAGAAGTTCTTGAGTTAATTCAAAGAATTAAAGAAGCAATTAACAACTTCTAGTCAAACTATATAGTTCAAAAAAAGCACTCAAAATGAGTGTTTTTCTTGTGAGAAAATATAAACTTGTTTATAATCTATATCGCACATATTTTGGAGGCAAAATAATATGGAAAGAAAAGTTACCAAATTAGAACATTCACATGTTCAAGTTGACGTTGTTGTCGACGAAAAGACATGGAAGGATGCTCAAGAAAAAGCCTTTAACAAATTAGCGGAAAACGTTACAATCGATGGTTTCCGTAAAGGAAAGGCACCAAAAAACCTTGTCAAAGCACGTATTGACCAAATGAAAGTCTTGGATGAAGCTATCAATGCTTTATTGCCAAAGATTTATGAAGAAATTTTAACAAAAGATCAAATTAGACCTTTTGCCCGTCCAACTGTGGATGTCACAAAAGTGAGCGACAGCGAATTAGAAGTTAAATTCGTTCTCGTTACCGCTCCTGAAGTGGAATTAGGCGCTTATAAAGGTTTAGAAATCGGTAAGAAAGCCGTTAAAGTGACCAAAAAAGATCTCGAAGAAGCTCTTGAAGGCACATTAAAAGAAAACGCTTCCTTAGTCTTAAAAGAAGGCGAAGCCGCAATGGGCGACATCGTCGTTATGGACTTTGCGGGCAAAATCAACGGCGAATTATTCGATGGCGGTTCTGCACAAAACCACGAATTAGAATTAGGCAGCCACCAATTCATTCCTGGATTTGAAGAACAATTAGTCGGTCACAAAGCTGGGGAAACAGTTAACGTCAATGTCACATTCCCAGAAAACTACACCGAAGAATTAAAAGGCAAACCAGCAGTCTTTGAATGCAAGATTCACGAAGTGAAAGAAAAGAAACTTCCTGAATTAAACGATGAATTTGTCAAAGAATTAAAAGTCGAAGGCATCGAAACAGTCGAAGCATTCAGAGCTCGTAAAGAAGAAGACTTAAAGAAACAAAAAGAACTCGAAGCTCGTCGTGAATATATGTCCAAATTAATCGAAGAAATCGTCAAAGGTTCCAAGATTGATTTAGCCGACGAAATCGTTGAAAATCAAGTTGAATCCAGAAAAGAAGATATGGTCAAACGTATCGAACAATCCGGTTTAACACTTGAACAATACTTACAAATCTTAGGCCAAAAGGAAGAACAATTCGTTGCTCAACTCCGTGAACAAGCCTTAAAAGAAACAAAAGAATATGTTGTGTTAGAAGAAATCGCAAAAGTCGAAAAAGTCGAAATCACAGATGCTGATTTAGAATTCGAATATGCGAAGATTGCCGAACAATACAAGATGAAAGTCGAAGATGTCAAAAAAGCACTCGCGGCTAACCTTGGCGAATTCCGCAACAACTTAAGAATGCAACGTATTGATGACTTACTCTATAACGAAAACAAATAATTTTAATTATTTAGAAGGAGGAAATACTTATGGCAAATAAACCACAAGCACTAACACTTCCACTCCTCATTACTCGTGCATTAGTTATCTTCCCAAAGAATCAACAATTGATTGAAGCTGGGAGAGATTTCAGTATCTCTGCCGTCAACGCATCCAAAAACGAATGTGATTCACTCATTTTGGTGACTTCTCAAAAGAAGTATGACGAAGATAATCCAAAACCCGAGGATGTTTATAACGTCGGTGTCTTATGCCACATCATCTCTGTCTCTGAACGTGATAATCGTTTAAGAGTTAGACTCGAAGTGGTTGAAAGAGTGAAATTGTCCGATATTAGATTCGAAGAGAATGCTGGATATTTTTCCGCTATTGGCGGAATGGATCCACTTCCAAGCATCTCACCAGTGGAAAATGAAGCTATTATAAAGGCTGTTAGCAAGGCTCTCGAAGGAGTCCCTAATATCTTTTCCACAATGCCTAAAAACATCGCTAATATCGTCACAAAAAGCCCAAATGCCGTCGATATCTGTTTTGCTTTAGCGGGACATTTAGAAGCTCCAATTGAAGCAAAACAAAAAATCTTAGAATCCACAGACGCTAATTCCTTAATGGAACAAGTTGTCTTCCTTATTAACGGAGAAAATCAACGCAATCAAATTGAACGCGATATCTCCGAAACAGTTCGTGAATCCGCTGAAAAATCACAAAGAGAATACTTCTTACGTGAGAAATTAAAAGCGATTAAACGTGAACTTGGTGAAGATGGCGGAAACAAGAATGATCCGGATACAATCTTAGAGAAACTCGAAAAGAATCCTTATCCAGAAAATGTGAAGAATAAAGTGAAAGCCGAACTCAAGAAGTTCGAAATGATGCCACAAGGTTCATTAGAAGCCGCGCTTATTCAATCCTATGTCGATGTTCTTATGAATGTCCCATGGTGGCAAAAAACTGATGACAATGATTCTTTAGAAAATGTCGAAAAGATTTTAGATGAAGACCATTATGGTCTTGAAAATCCAAAGAAGAGAATTATCGAATACTTAGCAGTTAAGAAATTAACCGGCAATTTAAAATCGCCAATTCTCTGTTTCTATGGCCCTCCAGGAACAGGTAAGACCTCATTAGGTAAATCCATCGCTAGAGCCTTAGGAAGAAAATTCTTCAAAGCCTCATTAGGTGGTATTTCTGATGAAGCGGAAATCCGTGGCCATAGAAGAACATATGTTGGTTCTATGCCTGGACGTGTCATCCAAGGTATGAGAAAAGCGGGTGTTAACAACCCAGTCTTCTTGTTGGATGAAGTTGATAAACTCGCAAGTTCATATAAAGGCGATCCTGCAAGTGCCTTATTAGAGGTTCTTGATCCAGAACAAAATTATCAATTTAATGATAATTACTTAGAAGAACCATATGATTTAAGCGATGTCTTATTCATTTGTACCGCGAACTATTTGGAAAATATCCCTGGTCCATTAAGAGATAGATTGGAATTAATCCAACTCTCCTCTTATACTGAACTCGAAAAAGTCCAAATCGCTAAAGGTCACTTAGTAAAGAAACAACGTGAACTCAATGGTTTAAAAGAATCACAAGCAACATTCACCGAAGATGCGATTAAATACATCATCCGTTCTTATACACGTGAATCTGGTGTTCGTGATTTAGAAAGAAAGATTGCCTCTTGTTTAAGAAAAGTGGTTGTCGCTATTGTCAAAGACCCAAGCATTGAAAATATTACTATCGATGAAAAGAAGGTCAGAGAATACTTAGGCACACCAATTTTTGAAAACAGCAAGAAAGAACAAAAACCACAAATCGGTGTTGTTACTGGTTTAGCATATACCGAATTCGGTGGTGATATCCTTCCAATTGAAGTAAATTACTTCAAAGGTAAAGGCGCTCTCATCTTAACAGGTCACTTAGGTGATGTTATGAAAGAAAGCTGCTCTATCGCTTTGGACTATGTGAAATCTAATGCTGAAAAGTTCAACATTAATCCTGAACTCTTCGCTGAAAACGATATTCATATTCACGTTCCAGAAGGCGCTGTGCCAAAAGATGGTCCAAGTGCTGGTGTAGCGATTACAACCGCGATTGTCTCTTGCTTATCTAAAACACCAGTTAACCCTGATGTCGCTATGACAGGCGAAGTGACATTACGTGGTAATGCTTTACCAATCGGTGGTTTAAGAGAAAAATCTCTCGCCGCTTTAAGAAGTGGTATCAAAACAATCATCGTCCCAGAAGAAAACAAAAAAGATGTTGAAGAACTTCCGAAGGAAGTTAAAGAAACACTCAAGATCGAATACATGAAATCTGCGGATGATGCGATTAAGATTGCGTTGGTAAAATAATGATCAACTTTAACAATGTCTCATTTGTTAAATCTGCGCCTAGCGTAAAAGAAAGACCTCAGGATTTATATCCCGAGGTTTTAATCGTAGGCAAAAGCAACGTCGGTAAAAGTTCATTAATCAATACTTTGTGCCAAAGAAAATCTTTGGCGCATACTTCCTCTAAACCAGGGCATACCAGATTACTCAATTATTATAATATTGATAATAAGTTTTTCTTAGTAGACGCTCCAGGTTATGGATACGCCAAAGGCGGTATTGATTTAGACCGTTTATTCGGAACAATGATGGATGAATATTTTACCGATAATCCTTACTTAAAACTCGTTTTGCTTCTTATTGATAGTAGAAGAGAGTTTGGTGAGAATGACACGGAGATATTGAACTATCTTATTGAAAATAACATTCCTTATTTTGTCGTTATTACAAAGACCGACAAGATTAATCAAAAAGGACGTTCAGAGCTTAATAAGCGGTTAAAAGAAATGAATGTCGTTGAGAATGTTTATTACACATCCAGTTTGTCTAATCGTACACTTGATCAGTTAAAAACTGGAATCGAACAATTAATTAAGTGACATTTAATAAAATGTTGCTATAATAAACTCAGCCGTTGAAGAAGAGGAGTAACTAATCTTCTTATCATAGAGAGTCGAGGATGGTGGAAGCTCGATATAAGGAATTAGCGAATGTCGCTTTGGAGGATAGTTGCCTAGCGAAAATAGGTTAATGAAGTGCGTTAGTTAAATAACGAACTAAGGTGGTACCGCGCATAACAGCGTCCTTAGAAATAAGGATGCTTTTTATTTATTTAGGAGGACACGCATATGCTTGATAAAAGATATGATCCGCACAAAGTAGAAGAAGGAAAATATGAGAATTGGAAAAGCAAAGGATATTTCACCGCTGGTGATAAATCTAAACAAGCTTTCTCTATGGTTATTCCTCCTCCAAACGTCACTGGTAAATTACACTTAGGTCACGCTTGGGATACAACCATTCAAGACATCATTATCCGTTATAAGAAAATGAAAGGTTTTGATGCTTTATGGCTTCCTGGTATGGACCACGCTGGTATCGCGACACAAGCGAAAGTTATGCAGCGTTTAGTGAAAGATGGTGTTGATGTTACTAAAATCACTCGTGAGGAATTTTTAAAGCACGCTTGGAGTTGGAAAAACGAATACGCTGAAAACATTCATGAACAATGGGCAAAGATGGGCTTATGCCTTGACTATACTAGAGAAAGATTCACTTTAGATGAAGGTCTTAATTACGCAGTTAGACATGTCTTTGTTGACTTATATAAGAAAGGCTTGATTTATCAAGGCGAAAGAATCATCTCTTGGGATCCAGTCCAACAAACAGCATTGAGTAATATTGAAGTTATTCACCAAGATGATGAAGGTTTTATGTATTATTTCCGTTATCCAATCGTGGGTAGTAGTGATTGTTTAATCGTTGCCACAACAAGACCAGAAACAATGTTTGGCGATACTTGTGTATGCGTTAATCCAAAAGATAAAAGATATAAAAAATATCATGGACAAAAGGTCATAAATCCTGCAAACGGAGAGATTATTCCAATCATTGCGGATGACTATGTCGATGTTGAATTTGGTACTGGTGCGATGAAATGTACGCCAGCCCATGATCCAAATGACTTTATCATTGGAAAGAAATATGGTTTAGAGATGCCAATCATCTTTAATAAAGACGCCACAATGAACGAAAAATGTGGTGAATTTGTTGGACTTGACCGTTTCGTTTGCCGTGAAAAATTATTAGAAAAAATTAAGAGTGAAGGCAACTTCATCAAACAAGAAAAGATCATCCACTCAGTCGGACACTCCGAAAGAAATAACTGTGTTGTCGAACCAATGTTATCCAAACAATGGTTTGTGAAGATGAAACCTCTTGCGGAAGCTGCTATCGCTAATCAAAAGACTGATAAGAAGGTTAACTTTGTACCAGGTAGATTTGAGAATACATTCCTCCAATGGATGAATAATATTGAAGATTGGTGCATCTCTCGTCAGTTATGGTGGGGTCACCGTATTCCAGCTTATTATCATAAGCAAACCGGTGAAGTCATTGTTTCTATGGATCCACCAAAAGATATGGAAAATTATGAACAAGATAGAGATGTTTTGGATACATGGTTCTCATCTGGCCTTTGGCCATTCTCTACATTAGGCTGGCCAAATGAAACCGCTGACCTTAAGAGATATTTCCCAACAAGTTGCTTAGTGACAGGCTATGACATCATCTTCTTCTGGGTTTCAAGAATGATTTTCCAATCATTAAATGCCAATGGTGAAGCACCATTTAAGGATGTTGTTATTCACGGCTTAGTGAGAGATGAACTTGGTCGCAAAATGTCTAAATCATTAGGCAATGGCGTTGATCCAATCGAAGTAATCGATAAATATGGTGCGGATGCGCTTAGATACTTCTTAACAACCAATTCCACACCAGGACAAGATATGCGTTATATCGATGATAAGGTGAACGCTTCTAGTAATTATCTTAATAAGATATGGAACTCCGCACGTTACGTGTTAAGTGTGCTACCAGAAGGATTTAAAGAAGAAGAATTACCAAGCGAATTATCTCCATTAGATCAATGGATTATTAATCGTTTAGAAAAGACAATTAAATCCGTGACCACAAACATGGATAAATACGATTTCAATGCTGCTAGTGGACACCTTTATAACTTCGTTTATGATGATTTCTGCTCACAATACTTAGAGATGAGTAAAGTTTCACTTTCATCAAATGATGAAAATGTTATGAATACAACATATCAAGTGCTCTTTAAATGTTTGAAATCTATCATCTTATTAATCTATCCATACACTCCATTTATTGCGGAAGAATTATATTTGAATTTACCAGTTCACAAAGAATCAGTAATGTTAGAATCGTATCCACAATACGAAGCCAATAGAGTGCATCTTGGAGTTGATAAACAAGTAGAACTTCTCTTCGATATCATTAGAGATGTTAGAAACTACAAGATTGAGAACAAGTTAGCGCCTAATGCTAAACTTGATTTATCAATCAATTTAAGAATTAAGATGTTCCCAGGTTATGAAGCCTACTTGCAAAGATTCACATTCTCTGAATTCAAAGTAGTGGATGATAGCATTGTCTCTATGTCTGGCGAATTAAAGATTTATGATAACGCTGATTTACTTATTGTAAATGAGGCTGGCAAAGAGGAGATTATCGCTCGTATCAATAAAGAAATCGCCGAAGAGGAAAATGAGATTCTCCGTTGCCAAAAAATGCTTTCAAATCCAAACTTCATTAGCAAAGCACCAAAAGAAAAAGTGGCGTTAGAGGAAGAAAAACTCAAACAACATACTGAAAACTTAGCTATGCTAAAAGAAAAGAGAAATAAACTTTTATAAAAAATTTGCAACAAAATTATGAAAGCCCCCCTATGTATTAGTAGGAGGGTTTTTATATGACTTATCGTGTTTTAACTAAAGAAGAATGTGACCAGCATAAAGTCGGTGAAGGCGTCACATTAGCAACAGTGATGTGCATAGCTGCCATCGCTGTTATGGCGGTAGTTGTTTATCGCTTATTCATGTCTGGCAAAGGTAGTGCGGCAATTCCTGGTGGTTGGAAATTCACTTGGAATTAGGCATTGAGCAAAATTAAATCATTACCCGTTTTAGAAAGGCCAAGAGAAAAGGCTTACCGATACGGGATTGATAAATTATCTGACCACGAGCTTATTGCCATCCTTATTGGAACAGGAACCGTAGATAACTCTGCGCTTGATATCGCTTATAAACTTTTGATGGATAACAAAGGTTTGTTTCTCCTGGTGCAAAAACCTTTTTCTGATCTCCTATCAGTCAAGGGAATCGGAAAGAGTAAAGCGGTTAAAATCATTGCTGCTTTTGAAATTGCTAAGAGGTTTAATTCCTTAAAAATAAATGAAGATGAATTTGTATCTTCTCCTGATAAAATCTACGAAAAATATAAATATCTCATCGCAAATTCTATTCAAGAAATCCTCATTCTAATCATAACCAATCCAAACAAAAAAGTGTTGCATGAGGTTAATTTATATAAAGGTAATGAGGACAGCATTAATTGCTCGTGGCGTCAGATAATACAACAGGTTTTAATTCATAACGGAAAATACTTTTATATCGTTCACAATCACCCAAGCGGAGATCATTCCCCATCTGAAGAAGATATCTATTTCACAACAACGCTCATTAAAGAAAGCCAGAAACTGAAAATCAAATTACTGGATCACCTCATAATATCCCAAAATGGATATTTCTCTTTTCTAAAGCAGAAGGAAAAATAGGCAGCGAAAAATAATAAAAATATTTTTAAGAAAAATGTTGAAGTCATCATATAACTTTTGTTATATTAATAACGTTGTCGCCTCACTAGCTACAACCGCATAGAGAAGGTTTCAAAAACCTATTAAGGTTACCTTAATAGCGAGTCCTTAGTGAATTAGAAATTATAAGGAGGGACATTATGTACGCAATTATCGAAACTGGTGGTAAACAAGTCCGCGTTGAAGTCGGTAGCAAAATCTATGTTGAAAAACTAGAAGCCGAAGTCGGTTCAACCATCACAATCGACAAAGTTCTCTTAGTCGGAGACAAGAGTGTGAAAGTCGGCACCCCATATGTTGAAGGTGCTAAAGTCACAGCTAAAGTCGAAAAGCAAGGATTAAGCAAAAAGATCCGTGTCTTCAAGTACAAGAGCAAAGCAAATGAGCACAAGACCATTGGTCACCGTCAACCATATACTTGCTTAGTTATTGAAAGCATTAAGTAATCATGATTAAAGTTTTAATCAAAATAGAAGAAAAGAAATTTGTATCCTTAGAAGTTAAAGGTCACGCCCATAGTGCAGAACATGGTCAAGACCTTGTCTGTGCAGGCGTTAGTTCAGTTCTTACTGGAGGCCTCAATAATCTCGAAAATCCAAAAGATTTTGACATCATCCTTGATGAAGGATATTCATATGTTAAAGCATTAAGTTTTATTTCTTCACATGATGAAATTGTCTTGGAAACAATCATCACTGGTCTAAAGACCATTGAAGAAAGCTACGGCAAGTTCATTCAAATCAAAAATCTTTAGAAAGGGTGTCGTTAATATGATGTTTAAATTAAATATTCAACTCTTCGCTTCTAAAAAAGGTGTTGGTTCAACTAAAAACGGTCGTGATTCCGCTGGTCGTCGTCTCGGTGCTAAAGTCGCTGATGGACAATATTGCCATTGCGGTAGCATTATCTATCGTCAAAGAGGAACTAGAATTTATCCAGGTGAAAATACCAAGAGAGGCAAAGATGATACAATCTTCGCTACAGCTTCCGGTGTTGTTCGTTATGAACGTCTTGGAAAAGATCGCACTTGTGTAAGAGTTGTTGTCGCCGAAAAATAAGCGATAATAAGAAAAATAAGACCACTTAATTGTGGTCTTTTTATTTTGCTTTATATATAATATAAGCGGGCAAATATAAAAACTATGTTTATTGACCGTGTTGTTATTGAAGTAAGAAGTGGAAAAGGTGGCGATGGCGCCATCGCATTTCTTCGTGAAAAATATGTACCAAAAGGTGGTCCAGCCGGAGGTAATGGTGGTAGAGGCGCTTCTATCTTTTTAAGAGCGAATTCCAAAATCAACACACTTCTTAATTTCCGTCATAGTAAAACCTTTATTGGTAATGATGGAGAAAAGGGTGGAATCAAAAACCAATTCGGTAAATACGCAGATGATGTGACCATTGACGTTCCAGTGGGAACAGTTATCTTCGAAGAAGAAGGACATAAATTCTTAGGCGATTTAAATGAAGATGGCAAAACTATCAGAGTCGCAAAAGGTGGCCGTGGTGGTAGAGGTAACTCCGCATTTAGATCCCCAACAAATAGAACACCAAAGATTGCTGAAAACGGAGAACCGGGTGAAAGAAAAAGATTAATTCTTGAACTCAAATTATTAGCGGATGTCGGTTTAGTTGGCTTCCCGAGCGTTGGTAAATCCACACTTTTAAGTGTGGTTAGTTCCGCAAAGCCAGAAATTGCCGATTATCCATTCACTACAATTGTGCCAAACCTCGGTGTCGTGAAAACTAAAGATGGCCGTTCATTCGTTATGGCGGACCTTCCTGGTTTAATCGAAGGCGCACATCAAGGTAAAGGTTTAGGCCTTCAATTCTTAAGGCACATAGAAAGATGCCGTGTTATTATTCACCTCATTGATTTCGGTGAATCTGGCCGCGATCCAATCGAAGACTATAAAGTAATTAATAATGAACTTAAATCCTATGGATTTGGTTTAGATAAAAGACCAAGTATCTTAGTTGGTTCTAAGATGGATGAAGAAGGCGCGGAAGAAAAACTAAAAGCCTTCAAAAAGAAAATTAAACAAGAGATTATTCCTATTTCCGCATTAACTGATGAAGGTATTGAAGAAGTCTTATATAAAGCCGCTGACTTATTAGACAAGACTCCTGCCTTCCCACTTTATGATGAAGAGGAAGAAGAACTCGATACCAAGTTATATGAACTTCCTGAAGAAGAAAAAGAATTTGTCGTTGAAAAGGTTTCTTCTCACGAATACCGCATCTTTGGCGACAAGATAATTAAGTTCTACAAGATGACCAATATAACCACAGATGAGGGAATGATGGTTTTGATGACCAAATTAAGAAAACTCAAAGTGGATGACGAATTAGAGAAATTAGGAGCGGATGATGGAGATGTCGTCTATTTAGACGATTTCCAATTCGAATACTATCGTTAATATGAAACTCGAACAATATTTAACTGTTATTGAAAACTTTATTAGAGATTACTTAAAAGATAGCCATCAACAAGGCTATGTACTAGGCCTTTCTGGCGGTGTTGATTCCTCTTTAGTGGCTGCATTAACTAAGAATGCCGTTGGAAGAGAAAAACTCATGTGTATCATGATGCCAATTGATAGCGATCCGAAGGACCTAGAAGATGCAGTTAAAGTCGCTGAAACATTAGATCTTAGATACTTAGTAGTGGATTGTAGTAATTCTTTCCATGAAACAGTGAATGAACTCAAAAGGCAAGGCATCACATTAGATGCACTTAGCTTATCCAATTTAAAAGTTAGAATCCGTATGACTATTCTCTACGCTTATGGTCAAACTTTTAAGAGTTTAGTTTTAGGCACAGATAATATGGACGAAAGATATACAGGCTACTTCACCAAATATGGTGATGGCGCTGCTGATTTATTACCAATTGTTTATCTCACCAAAGGTGAAGTTGTCAAAGCCGCCAAACTTAAAGGTGTTCCATCATTTTTAGCGGAACGTACACCAAGTGCTGGTTTATTTGAAGGGCAAACCGATGAAGTAGAGATGGGTGTTAAATACAAAGATTTAGATGATTTCCTTTTAGGAAAAGATGTCGACCCACAAGTGAAAGAGAGAATTGAATATCTCCATCGTATAAGCGAACACAAACGTGCGCCTATACCTACACCTGTGGAATATATAAGGGATTATGAAAAATAAGACTGAGTTAATAGTTGTTGCTTCATTAAGCGCAGCCATATTATCTCTCATATTCATTATTTTATTTATTATGGTATATCGATAAGGAGGAGGCTTATGATTTACTTTCTCAAAGGACGTATCGCATTAATCGACAAAGATACAGTGGTGATCGACGTGAATAATGTCGGTTATCAAGTTTTAGTGTCTCATATCGACGATTATCAAATCGGCGAAGAAGTTTTAGTCTACACCTATAATGTCGTTAGAGAGGATGAACAATATTTAGTCGGTTTTACCTCTTTAGATGAAAAATCCGTCTTCTTATCCCTTATCAAAGTTAAAGGACTTGGTCCTAAATCCGCGATTGGCGCACTTTCTTCTACAACTCCGGCAGAAGTGGTTAACGCTATCGCAAGCAACAATGTTGCTTATTTAAAGAAATTACCAGGTATCGGTGCGAAAGCTGCTGCTCAAATCATCTTAGATTTAAAAGGCGAATTAACCGGTGGTAGCAAAGGCGATCTAGGTGTTTATGAAGATGTTTATGAAGCCCTTAAAGGCTTAGGATTTAAAGGTGCCGCTATCGATAGAGTTTTAGCGACCATTAATGAACCAGGAGCGTCTTCTGAAGATATTCTTCGTATCGCTCTTAGCAAATTGAGGAAATAAATATGTCACGCTTATTAGATGCGCATATTAATACAACCGAAACCCAAGAAGAAGTCTCTCTTAGACCTCAACTTTTAAATGAGTATGTCGGTCAAAAAGACTTAAAGAAAAACCTTAAGGTTTTTATTGGTGCTGCACTTCATAGAGATGAACCATTAGATCACTTGCTTTTCTATGGCCCTCCTGGATTAGGAAAAACTACCTTAGCTTATGTCATCGCAAACGAGATGGGCGCGCATATCCATGTCGCTAGTGGACCAAGTATTGAAAAGATCGGTGATTTAGCCGCCATTTTATCCGCGGTTGAACCAGGTGATATTCTTTTTATCGATGAGATTCATAGAATTCCTCGAATCGTCGAAGAATCACTTTATACGGCGATGGAAGACTTCAAATTTTCTGTGGTCATTAACCGCGATATGAACGGGAAGGCCATTACATTAAATTTACCTCCTTTTACCCTCATTGGTGCAACCACCAGAGCAGGTGATTTGAGCGCTCCATTAAGAGAAAGATTCGGTATTACCGAAAAACTCCATTTTTACGACATTGACGAAGTAGAACAAATCGTCAAAAGAACAGCGAGAGTTTTTAATACAAAAATAAGCGATGATGCGGCGATAGAAATTGCCAAAAGAAGTCGTGGAACTCCACGTATCGCCAACCGCTTGTTTAAACGTGTTCGTGACTTCGCAAACTTCAAAGGAAAAGATGAAATTGATGTTAATGATGCTTTAGAAGCACTCAATGCTTTGAAGGTCGATAATATCGGCTTAGATGATGTTGATATTCGTTACTTAAGAACATTAATTGAACGTTTCAATGGTGGACCAGTTGGTCTTGATACATTAGCTAACGCGATTGGTGAAGAAATCATGAATTTAGAAGATGTCTATGAACCATATCTCTTACAAATCGGATTCATTGATCGTACTCCTCGTGGAAGAGTGGCTTCGCCAAAAGCCTATAAACATCTAAAGATATCCCATCAAGGTTCATTATTTTAAGATAAAATCTTTGCGCATTATGTACGTGCGCATTTTTTATTGAAATGTACAAGCAATTAGTATATAGTTTTTAATGACGCGCAAAGCGCATATGTATTTTTTGTATATACAGGAGGAAATTATATGAGAAGATTGTGGTCTTACGTTGTACTCACAGGCGCCTCATTAGTATTAATGGGTGCGACATTTTCTAACGTATTCAAACAAAGCACCTCAAATATTGAATATGCCGATGGTAAAGAAATGGTTTTCCGTCTTGAAGATAAGGAAACCGGTAACGCTTTAGATGAAGATGCAAGAACTGATGATGGTGAAATCCCATCCGAAGCTATTGCTAATAGCATGATGAAGCGTCTTGATGCTTTAAAAATTACCAACTATCAAGTTTTTACTGAAGGTCATGACACTGTTAAGGTTGTTTTGAAACAAAACAATGATTCTAATTATCAAAATATTCAAAACTTAATGACATTTAATGGTTCATTAGCCCTCTCCTCCAGAGTTGATGATGCCCCAGTTTTAAATAACGCAAATGAAGAAGAAAAATTCCTTACTGGTAATGCCTACATGGAAACCAAAAATGATTATCCATCAATTAACATTCCAGTCGGTGATCACTTCAAAGAATTATATGATGTTGTGAAACAAGCTAAAGAAGATGGTAAAACAGAATACGCTGAAACCTCTACAGAAGGCGAAGGTGAAGAAGCCACCACAACAGAAACATACTATTTATACTTATGGCACGACTACGCCGAAGGCGATAAATTCTCTTACACAATTTCCGGAAACGAAAATTACGATGAGAAAGTCGCACAAAAAGTATTCATGAATTTCGATATCGCCGAACTTCAAAAACTTGAAGAAGAAGATAAAGAAATCGATAAATTAACTGCTTATGTTAACATTCAAGACGTCAATAGCAACGGTCAATACGAAGCTTCTGAAGTCAGAAAAGCATTCGATACCGCTAGATACTATGTTGCCTTAATTAACAGTGGTGCGTTGGAATACAAAGTTTCCTTCTTATATTCCACAAATGTTAGCGCTTCTACTGAAGCATTAATTAATATTGCTTCTTCTGGTCCACAACTCGCTTGGTCAGCGACCTTAAGAGCGACAATTGTCTGTGTTGTTGTCTTATCCTTATTGGCCGCGGTCTTCTATCGCTTAAGCGCATTAGCCTTAGCCACAACCACAATTGGTAGTGTCTTCGCTGGTGTCGCTAGTATCATCTTATTCACCGCTGAATTCAATGCTGCTGGTTTAATCGCTTTAGTGGCTGTTGCCATTGCTGCGTTAGCTTCTAACGTTATCTATTTAACAAAGCTAAAAGATGAAGCGTATCGTGGCCGTTCTTTGAAGAAAGCCAACTCTGAAGCCGCGAAAAAATCCTTATTACCAATCTTAGATGTCAATGTTGTCTTAATTATCATTGGTGTCTTCGCATATATCTTTGGCGGCGCTTTAATGAGAAGCTTTGCCATCATCTCCGTTATCGGTGGTCTTGCCTCACTTATCTTAAACTTATTAATTTTAAGAGGCTTAATGTGGTTAGTTACTAACGCCACAAAATTACAAGGCAAATACGAAATGTTTGGTATCGACTCTAAGAGAGTTCCAAATCTCTTAAAAGAAGAAAAACAAACATTCTTTGGTTCCTATGCTGATAAAGATTTCACCCATAAGAAAAAACCTGTTGGTATCATCGCTTCTGTCTTATTAGTGGCTGGTATCGCTGGTATGATCACCTTTGGTGCTTTAAAAGATAGAGAATCCTTCGTTAGCAAGAATAGCGAAGCTAAATATACTGAAATCTTCTTCGAAAGCAAGATTGAGCACGCTCCTGTTACTGAAACATTAGTAAGAGAAATCTTAGCCAATACATTTGTTTATCAAGGTGAAGATGATTCTAAAGCTACACCTATTGAAGACAAGGTTGCGGATGTTATTTATAACGAATCCACAGAAACCAAGAAAGAAGAAGGCGTTGAAACCATAATTTATCACACATACTGTGTTGTTAAATTTAACGAAACCATCTCTGATGAAAAATACAATGCCTACTATGTAGAATTCAATGAAGAAGGCCAAGAAATCGCCCGTTACCACAGCACTGATGAAACAGAAGGTGGTATCGTCGGTTTAATCGCCAATAGAATTGATAACAGTGGTGATAAAGATATTCTCTCTTCATCCATTAAGAATGTTAAATCTGTATCTACAGAACAACCTGAATTTTTCCCAATCATTTGGGGTACATTAGTCGGTTTAGCAGTTAGCGCTGTTTACTTATTACTCAGATACCGCTTATCACGTGGTTTGGCGACATTAATCGTTCCTACAGGCGTGACCGCAATCGTCGCTGGCGCATTAGCATTCGTCCGTGTTGGACATTTAGCTGCTCTCAACTATTCCATCGTTGTCTTACCAGTTATCGCATTCTTTGGATTAGTAGTAGGTATCTTCTTCATGAATAGAGAAAGAGAATTAGTCTTAGAAGATAAGAATCACGACACTTCTATTGAAAATAGAAACGCCATTATGATTAGAGCTAATTCCTTAGCTTATTCTTCAATTCTTTTATTAAGCGTCCTCGCTATTTATATCGCTATCAACTTCTTCGGATTTGGTGCTAGTG
This sequence comes from Bacilli bacterium, assembly GCA_016298185.1. GTDB lineage: Bacteria > Bacillota_I > Bacilli_A > RFN20 > CAG-826 > RUG13091. The sequence goes on from JAEDDA010000001.1 coordinate 19,500, forward strand.
GAAATGCTTGGATGTTCTTAGTCCTCGTTATCGGTGTCATCCTTGTGGCGTTCTTAGAAACAACACTCTATGGTCCAGTTTCTCAACTCTTCTATAAGTTGTTCTCCAAAGTTAACATGGATAAATTCACCAACCTCTTCAAACGCAAGAAAAAGAAAAAGGTCGTAAAAACACCTCACTCTGCGGAACCTGAAGAAAGAACCTTCATTGGTATTAACGACTAAAATAATTAGGCTGCCTCATAGGTGGCCTTTTTACGCAATATGAAAGACACATTATTTGAACGTTTATTAAAGCACTATAAAATCGATGAACAAGGATATAACGAATTGATCGCTCCTGTCAGTATCGAATCTTTTGCCGCTGGTCATGAATTCAAAGATATGGATAAAGCAGTCTCTTTAGTTAAAGAAGCAATTGCTAATAAAGACAAAATTTTTATCTATGGTGACTATGACGCAGACGGCATTATGTCGACTTCTATTGTTGTGAAGAGTTTATTAACTCTTGGTGTAGTGCCTTTATTCTACATTCCTAACCGTTATAATGACGGATACGGAATCACTCTTAGTAAAGCCGAAGAAATCGTCTCTAAAGGCGTAAAATTAGTGATTACTGTGGATAATGGTATATCCGCGAACGAGCCAATTGCTTATTTAAAAGAAAAAGGTGTTAAAGTCTTAGTTATTGATCACCATACCGTTCCAGAAGTAGTTCCTAACGCTGATGTCATCATTCATCCTTCCTATAGTGGATTTGGTGAAGTGGCAACTAGTGCAGGATTTGTTTCCTTTATGTTTTCTTGGTCCTTATTAGGCCGTTTTGATAAATATTTATCAACATTAGCATCAATTTCTTTGATCAGCGATATGATGCCTCTACTTGACTATAATCGTCGTTTCTTAAGACTCGTATTCCAAAACTATAAAGAAGGCGAATTCTATCCAATCGACTTATTAAAAGAAGACGGTGTTTATGATGAAAATGCAATCGGCATGAGAATCGCTCCTAAGATCAATGCTTTAGGAAGATTATTAGATAATGAAAGCATCAATCATATCGTTAGATATTTTGTCACCCCTGATATGAGTATTGTTAATAAACTCTATGCTTGGATTGCAAAAACTAATGATGAGAGAAAAGCCGAGAGTAAACTCGCGGAAGAAAATATGCCTGATGTGAACACAGATGATAGTGCAATTGTCATTATCAGTGATGTCAAAGAAGGAATTATGGGATTAATTGCAAATAGTATTTGTTCTAAAATCCGAAAACCTACAATTGTGTTTACACAAGAAAAGGATGCCGCTGTCTTAAAAGGCAGTTGTCGTGCACCAGAAGGATTTAATGTGGTGAAAGCCTTTAATTCCTGTTCTGACTTGGTACTTACCGCAGGTGGACACGCTTTAGCGGGTGGCTGCTCTATCTATAAAAAAGACTTCGAAGAATTCAAAAGAAGATTCATCAAATTCACTAATGAAAATCCATTAGAAGTGGAAAAAGAAGATGAAGTGGAAATTGGCTTAACTGAGATTAATGATGATAACTATGCATTAATTCAAACATTCTCACCATTTGGCGAGAGTTGGAAAGCGCCAACCCTCTTACTCAAGAGAATCCGTGTTGACTCACTAACCTTCTCTAAAACTGGTGAACACTTATTGTCTTATATCGGAAGCAGCAATAAATTGACTGGATTTGGCATTAGCAAAAACAAATTTGAAGATTTGGATTTTGTTGATTTCATCGGAAAATTAAAAGTGTCTTACTTCAAGGGTATGAAGTCTTTAGATTTCAATATTAAAACCTTCAGATCTTGCAAGTAATTGTTTAACCTTCAAAGATTTATATTTTAGCGGATGATAAGTCCGCTTTTTAATATTATGTTTTCTTCATGTGTTGTTTATTTTATATATTGTGATAAACTTGTAGGAAGTTAATAAAATTAACTTAAAATTATGTTATTCGGACGCTATATCAACAAATATTATCTCAAGTACGCCATCTTCTTCATTATTGGAGTGGCAGCTTTAGTCATGATTGACATAGCGCAGTTATTTGTTCCGGAATATTTAGGCGAGATTGTCGATACCTTAACCAAGGCTAATGGCGTATTAACCAATGAGATGAAAGATCGTCTTATTTATATCATTATTGCCACATTAGTTATTGCTGGTGTGATGATGCTTGGCAGAATGCTTTGGCGTTTTACCATCTTCCACGCAAGTTACAAAATCGAGGCGAATTTAAGGGAAGAAATGTTCCTTAAAGCGTCCAGATTATCGCAAAGATATTATCATGAGAATAAAGTTGGCACCGTTATGGCGTGGTTTACCAATGATATTGAAGTAATAAGTGACTTCTTTGGATGGGGCACAATTATGCTTGTTGACGCTGCATTTATGTCAGTGTTCGTCATTGTGAAAATGGTGATGCTTGACTGGGTGTTATCTATCATCTCCTTTATTCCAATAATTTTAATTATTATTTGGGGATTATTCGTCGAAAAAATCATGTCTATGAAATGGGATATGAGACAAAAGTCTTTCGATAGCCTCTATGATTTATCTCAAGAAACATTCACTGGTATCGGTGTTATTAAAGCATTTGTTAAAGAAACACAACAATTACACGTTTTCGCAAAGATGGCGAGAAAAGACAAAGATGTGAACATTTCCTTTGCCCGTATCTCTGTCGCTTTTGATGTCGCGATCTCAATTATTATTTCGGCTGTTATAAGCATCATCATGGGATTTGGTGGGTGGTTTGTTTATTCCTATGTAACTGGTAGTCCAGTAGTGATATTTGGCCACCAAGTAAATATGGCTTTAGGCAAACTCGTCACATTCACTGGTTATTTCGATTTATTGATTTGGCCTATGATCGCTTTAGGACAAATTATTTCTATGCACTCTAGAGCAACAACCTCTTTAAAAAGAATTACTAAGTTCCTCGACGAAGAAGAAGAGATTCATAATCGTGATGGTGCGATTGTCTTGAAGAATGTTTCTGGACATATCAAATTCAATAATTTTACCTTCACATATCCAGGAAGTAATACTCCATCATTAAAGAATATCTCTTTAGAGATAAAAGAAGGAGAAACCATCGGCATTGTCGGAAAGATTGGGTGTGGTAAAACCACATTAGTTAACTCCTTGTTGCACTTATACAATATCGAAGATAATGCGATAGAAATTGATGGCATTAACTTGATGGATTGTAACATCGCTTCTTTAAGAAATAATATTGCATATGTTCCACAAGATAACTTCTTATTTAGTGACAAGATTTCTAACAACGTTTCTTTCGCTAATGAAGATATGACCATGGATAAGATTATTGAAAGCGCACAATTTGCTGACATTAATAAAGACATCACTGGTTTCAAAGAAGGATATAACACCATTTCTGGCGAAAGAGGTGTCACTCTTTCTGGTGGTCAAAAACAAAGAATTTCTATTGCAAGAGCGTACGCGAAGAACGCTCCTATTATGATTTTAGACGACTCTGTCAGCGCAGTGGATGTGAAGACAGAAGAAACAATTTTACATAATATCCGTGAGGGAAGAAAAGGCAAAACCACTTTAGTGGTTGCTTCTCGTGTTTCCACGGTTAGTCACTTAGATAAGATCATCGTTTTAAATGATGGTGAACTTGAAGCTTATGGTTCTCATAAGGAACTTTTAAAGATCTCACCAACATATCAAAAGATGGTTTATCTCCAAGAGTTAGAAAAAGAAGTGGAAGGAGGTAATGATTAATATGGCTAGTGAAGATTTAGACAAATTAAAAGGCGATAGAAAATTACCTCGTAAGATTCTTTTCAAACGCACATGGCAATATGTGAAGAAAGAATGGGTTTCATTATTATTTGCCTTCCTACTCGTTTTTGTAGGTGTGGCCATTGATATTGTTTTCCCACTTTTCATGCAGCACTTAACAAATACCCTACAAAATCCAACTGATCAAACTTTAAAAATCATCCTTATGATCGCGATTGGACAAGTGGTGTTAGCGGTTATTTTCCAACTCTTAACATATTTTGAAGCAATGATTCTTCAAAAAGCAGGACAAAGAATCGTATTAAAACTTCGTGAAGAAGTGTTTGATCACATCTTGCACATGTCACAAAACCAATTTAATGACATGCCAGTTGGTTCGTTAGTTACAAGAGTGGTTTCCTATACAGCCTCCTTATCAGAATTATTTACATCAATCCTTGTTAATTTAATTAAGAATATCTTAATGATATTCGGCGTTTATGGAATGATGTTCTATATTTCTTGGAAGCTGTCTTTGGTAATGCTCGCATTCGTGGTCGTTGTGTTCGCGATTTCAATGATCTTTAGAAAGATTATCCATAAGATTTTCACACAAGAAAGACAATACATCTCCGACCTCAACACATTCTTAAATGAAAACTTATCCGGTATGAAGATTATTCAAATCTTTAATCAGGAAAAAAGAAAACATAAAGAATTTATTAAGAAAAATGACGCTTTAAGAAAAGTTCGTTATAAAGTCTTAATTGCCTTTGGCATTTATCGTCCACTTATTTCCTTTATTTATTTCGGTGCAGTGGCAGTGACATTTACATTTGCCTTACAAACGATTATTGGCGCTGGCGAAGTGGTGGCATTCTATCTCTACTTAAGCAAATTCTTCAACCCTATCCAAAATATCGCTGACCAACTCAACGGTATCCAAAGAGCGGTTACCGCAAGCGAAAGGCTATTCAACCTCATGGATGTTAAGCCTGAGGTGCTAGATACTCCAGACGCCGTAGAAATTGACCATTTCGAAGGAAAAATCGAGTTCAAAAACGTTTGGTTTGCTTATAAGCAAGATGAATGGATTTTAAAAGATGTCTCCTTTACAATTAACCCACGTGAAACATGCGCGTTTGTCGGTGCGACGGGTGCAGGTAAAACCACAATCTTAAGTCTTATTGTCCGTAACTATGAAATCCAGAAGGGACAAATTCTTATCGATGGAATGGACATTAAAAAGATTAAGATTCAATCCTTAAGAAAAGCGATTGGCCAAATGCTACAAGACGTCTTCTTATTCAGTGGTTCTATCAAAGATAACATTACTTTAAAAGATGAAAGATTCACGATGGAAGAAATCGAAGAAACTTGTAAGTATGTGAATGCTGATCAATTCATTAACAAACTCACAAATAAATATGATGAGGAAGTTATTGAAAGAGGTGAGAACTATTCCCAAGGTCAAAGACAATTATTGTCCTTTGCAAGAACAGTTATCCATAAACCTCAAATCCTCATTCTTGATGAGGCCACCGCGAATATCGATACAGAGACTGAAGTTTTAATCCAAGACTCATTAGAAAAGATTAAGAACATTGGTACAATGTTAATCGTTGCTCACCGCTTATCGACAGTTCAAAAAGCTGATCAGATAATCGTCTTACAAAATGGTGAGATTGCAGAACGCGGTACACATCAACAATTACTTAAAAATCACGGTTATTATTACAAACTGTATAAACTCCAATTTGAAGAAAGATAAAGCTCATATCATGGGCTTTTTCTTTTATTCTTAAAGGGACATTCCTTTTATTTTCTTTATAAAATAAATGAAAGGTTGTAAGATAGTTGTGTATATGGAAAAAAGTAAAGTATTAAAAGTTAATGGTGGATATCCTTTACACACATTTGAAGAAGTAGAAGATGTTTATTCTGTTTACATTACTTCTCCTGAAGATAAAGCCAAGATTCGTGAGGCTTATGATTTTATCATGGATAAACATGAAGGTCAGTTAAGAAGAAGTGGTGAACCTTATTACCATCATTTAATTGAAGTTGCTTATATTCTCGCAAATCTCCACTGCGGTCCTAAAACAATTTCCGCAGGTTTATTACATGATGTCGTGGAAGATACTGAAACCACAATTGAAGACATCAAAAAGAGATGGGGAGAAGAAGTTGCGAGTATTGTTGACTCTTTAACCAAGATTCAAAGATTAAAGTTATCAAAGATAACAAGTGAAGAATTTGAAGCTGAAGACCATAGAAAGATCTTCTTAGGTATGGCAAAAGATATTCGTGTTATCATAATCAAACTCGCTGATAGATTACATAACATGCGCACACTTGATGCGCTTAATCCAGACCGCCAATTAGCGCTTTCCAACGAGACAATGGATGTTTTTGTGCCGATCGCACACCGCTTAGGTCTTGATGTTATTAAATCTGAGCTTGAAGACTTATGTCTTAAATACTTGCAACCTGATAGATACCAAGAAATCATCAAACTTCTTTCCAAGAAAGCTAAGACCATGGGTAAATCCCTTGATAACTTAAAAAAGAAAATCGCGGATATCTTGTTTGAAAACAACATTCCATTTGATATCTCTTCTCGTGTCAAATCCATTTATTCGATTTATCGAAAGATGTATATCAAAGGCCATCCATTTGATGAAATTTACGATATTTTAGCTCTTCGTATCATTACTCAAACAGAGATTCAATGTTACGAAATCCTCGGCTTAATTCATAAATCATATAAACCAGTTCCTGGACGTTTCAAGGATTATATCGCTATGCCTAAGGCAAACATGTATCAATCCTTGCATACCACAGTCGTCGGTGGAGATGGAAACTTCTATGAAGTGCAAATTAGAACCGAAGAAATGGATAAGATTGCGGAAACAGGCATCGCCGCCCACTGGGCATATAAGGAAGGCAATGGCTATAACTCCCGCAAAGAACAACAGGAAATTGAAAACAAACTTCACTGGTTCAGAGACTTTGTCTCTATGTCCAATTCTGATGAACATAGCGATGCTAAAGAATACATGGATAACCTTACCCATGACATCTTCGAAGCGAATGTCTATGTCTTCACACCAAAAGGAAAAGTCGTGGAACTCCCACAAGGTAGTACTCCAGTTGACTTTGCTTATCACATCCATACCCGTGTTGGTGATACATGTGTCGGCGCACTCGTTAATGGCGTGATGGTCCCACTTAACACTATTCTTAAAACTGGTGATTTAGTGGAAATTAAAACTAGCAAGAACTCCACACCAAGTGAAGGTTGGCTCGACTTTGTTAAATCTAACGCTGCGAAATCCGCATTGAAGAAATACATCGCTAAAAAGAACGCTGAACTCATTAGAGAGGACAAGATTTCCAAAGGAAAACAATCTTGTTTAGATGCCTTCCATGATCGTGCTGTCGAAGAAGAAGAGATGATGAAATATCTTGAAGATCCAAAACTTCTCAATCACTTTGGATTCGATAATGTTGAAGATTTATTCGTCGCCGTTGCTGGAAGAAAGCCAGTTCCAAGTGTGATTATTGATCACTTACATATTAAACGTCCTTTACAACTTCCTACAGGAGGTAGAGTGAAAACTAAATCCGGTGATAACTGTCCAGTGTATTGCCGTGGTGTTGGTAAGATTGCGATTAACTTATCTAACTGCTGCACACCAATCCCGGGGGATGACATTGTTGGTTATGTTACCAAAGGTAAAGGTATTGCGGTTCACCGTAAATCCTGCCCAAATGTCGTTAATGAGACACAGAGACTTGTGGAAGTTTTATGGAGAGATGATATTGAGTTTGCGACTTACCCAGTGGATGTCCTTATCCAAGCGGGTGATAGAAACAACTTAATCGTCGATATTATGAATACGCTTACTAATGCGAAGGTGAGTATTAATAACTTACATGCTCGCTTAAATAACGTTGGTGGCGTGGATATCAGTGCAACGCTCATGGTGAGCGATGCTAAAAGACTTAACGATGTATTTAACATCTTAAGATCTGTAAATGGTGTTTACTCCATCACAAGAGTAACTCACTAATTAATAAATTAATTACGAAAGGAAATATATTATGGGAATTATCAATGTTAAAGGTACACACGATATCATTGGTGGCGAAGCAGAAAACTACTCATATGTTGAAAACGTCATGAGTCAAATCGCTTCTTTCTTTGCTTTTAAACAAGTGAGACCTCCAGTGCTTGAGCATAGCGAATTATTCGTTCGCGGTGTTGGTGAAAGCAGCGATGTCGTCAGAAAAGAGATGTACACTTTTGACGATAAAGGTGGAAGAAGTTTAACCCTTCGTCCAGAATTTACCGCAGGTATTATGCGTTTAATCGTGCAAAACAAACTTTTGCCTATTAGTGAATTACCACTTAAGTTTTATTATTGCGGACCAGTCTTCCGTTATGAAAGACCACAATTAGGTAGATACCGCCAATTCAATCAATTTGGCGTGGAGTCCGTAGGACATGCTTCTCCATACGCTGACGTGGAAGTTATTTCCTTAGCCTATACAATTCTTCAAAGCTTAGGATTACAAAACGTCACCATTAAGATTAACACCTTAGGTGATGAAGCTTCTCGTGATGCTTATCGTTCTGCTCTTAAAGATTTCTTTAAGGATAAGGTCGAAAACATGTGTGAAGACTGCAGAATGAGATATCAAATCAATCCATTAAGAATCTTAGACTGCAAAGTTCCAAGCGATCAAGAAATCGTCAAAGACGCTCCAAAGATGAGTGCTTATATTTCTGAAGCTAGCCAAAAGAGATTCTCACAAGTATTAGAATCCTTAGAAGCGCTTGGAATACCTTACGAAGTAGATGATACTTTAGTTCGTGGTTTGGACTATTATAGTGAAACTGTATTCGAATTCCATTACGTTAGTAATAAAGGCAACAACTACGGCGCTATCGGTGCTGGTGGACACTATGACAAATTAGTTCATGAAATTGGTGGACCAGATGCTCCAGGTGTTGGTTTTAGCTTTGGCGTAGAAAGACTTGTCAGTGTATTAACTGATGATGGCTTATTAGAAGAAGCTAATGAAAGAGTTGATGCTTACGTTATGCCTATTGGTATCGAAAGTCAAAAGAATGCCTTAATGGTGGCAAACGACTTACGTATGCTCGGATATAAGGTGGACATGTGCTATGACAACGTCAAACTCGGAAACATGTTCAAACGCGCTGAAAAGAAACAAGCAAAGCTTGCTATCATTCTCGGCGAAGAAGAAATTAAAAACGAATCCGTCATTATCAAGAACATGGAAAGCAAGGAACAAATTACTGTTTCTTTAGAAGAAATGTGCGATAAAGTTGACGAATTATTCGTTGTTAAACATTGCTGTGGCAAACATCATCACCACGAATGTGAATGCTGCCAAGGCGAAGAATGTGAGAAAGGGGAATAGTTCTATATGGAAAGAACTTGTCGTAATACCGAGCTCTCATTACAAGATGTCGGTAGAAAAGTCACCCTATTAGGGTGGGTAGCCAAAAGAAGAAATTTAGGCTCCATTTTATTCATTGATTTAAGAGACCGTTCAGGCATTATCCAAATCATGGTTAAAGATGCCGAAAATGTCCCTGATATTAGAAATGAATATGTCATTCAAGTTAAAGGCACAGTTAGCAAGAAAGAAGTCGCTAACCCAAACCTTAAGACTGGTGCGATTGAAATTATTGCTGATGAAATAGTCGTGGTGAACACTGCGAAATTAACACCAATCATCGTTGCTGATGATACCGATGCTCTTGAAGATACAAGACTTAAATACAGATATCTCGATTTACGTAGACCATGTATGCAAAAGTATTTTGATATCCGTGACCAAATTAAGATTTCGGTTCATAGTTATTTGCACAAACTTCAATTTATTGAAGTTGAAACACCTATGTTATGCGCATCATCACCTGAAGGCGCAAAAGAATATTTGGTGCCATCAAGATTACATCATGGTTCATTCTATGCTTTGCCACAAAGCCCACAAATGTTTAAACAACTTTTGATGGTGGCGGGTTTTGAAAGATATTATCAAATCGCGCGTTGCTTCCGTGACGAAGATTTACGTGCAGATAGACAGCCAGACTTCACACAAATCGATATTGAAACTTCCTTCTTAGATCAAAACCAATTCTTAGAGATGATGGAAGGTTTAATTCATGAAATATTCATGAACACAATCGGTTATGATGTGAAATTACCACTCCGTCAAATGCCTTATAAAGAAGCAATGGAGAGATTTGGTAGCGATAAACCAGATACCAGATTTGGTATTGAACTCAAAGACTTAAAAGAAGTCTTTAAAGATACAACATTTGAAGCTTATAAGACCGCAGAAGCCATTAAAGGTATTTGCGTGCCGGGTGTTGCTGCGGAAACAAGCCGTAAAGTTATCGATAATTTAACCCTTGAAGCGAAGAAGTTCGGTTTGGGCGGTTTAGCGGTCCTTAAAAAGGAAAACGGGGAATTAACCGGATCATTTGTAAAATTCCTTTCTGAGGCGGAAAAAGTGGCCCTAATTAATAAATTAGAAGTTAACGATGGTGACATTTTAATCATTTCCGCAGGTGCATATAATCGTGTCACCCCATTATTAGGCGCGTTGCGTTTACAATATGGCAAAAAACTCGGCCTTATTAAACCAGGCACCTATGACTTATTATGGGTCATTGACTTCCCAATGTTTGAAAGAGATGTCGAAAGCGGCGAGATTGTCGCTACACACCATCCATTCACTCGTCCAAAGGACGAAGATGTCAAATACTTAGATACTGACCCAACCAAAGTTATTTCATACGCATACGATATTGTTATCAACGGCTATGAAGCAGGCGGCGGAACACTTCGTATTTATAACCAAGATGTCCAAAAGAAAATCTTCAATATTCTCGGTTTAAGTGATGCAGAAGTAGAAAAGAAGTTTGGTTACTTCGTAAATGCTTTACAATATGGCACACCTCCACACGCAGGTATGGCCTTCGGTTTAGATAGGCTTGCAATGATTCTCGGTGGCACAGATAACATCCGTGATGTCATCGCCTTCCCAAAGAATTTAGCAGGCGTCGACCCAATGAGTATGGCACCAACCGAAGTGACTGCTCAACAACTCGAAGATTTAGGCATTGTCATTAAGGACAAAGACTAAATTATAAACAAAGTTTATACAAAAACTGATAATATACTAAAAATATACTAATAAAGGAGTATGAAAAATGAACAAAAAAATTGACGAACTATCAGTGGCAACCATCAGATCTTTATGTATCGATACCATTAACAAAGCCAATTCTGGTCACCCAGGTATGGCCTTAGGCAGTGCGCCTATTTTGTACACATTATGGACACGCCATTTAGTCGCTGATCCAAAAGACTCAGAATGGTTCAACCGTGACCGTTTCGTATTATCCGCAGGTCATGCTTCCTCATTGTTATATACAATGTTACACTTATCCGGATACGAAGTGAGCCTCGATGATTTAAAACAATTCCGTCAACTCGGTTCTTTAACACCAGGCCACCCAGAATATCACTGGACAAAAGGTGTTGATGCCACAAGTGGTCCTTTAGGACAAGGTATTGCTCAAGCCGTTGGTATGGCTATGGCTGAAGAAAGCGTTAGAGCCAATTATCCAGACGGTGAAAAGGTCATGAACCATTACACATACGTCTTATGCGGCGACGGTTGCTTACAAGAAGGCATTTCTCAAGAAGCCATCTCATTAGCAGGTCACCAAAAATTAAATAAATTAATTTTATTCTATGACGCCAACCAAGTTACACTCGATGGTGCTCTCGACTTATCATTCTCTGAACAAGTTAAAGCTCGTTTCATCGCTAGTGAATGGAATGTTTTAGAAGTTAACGATGGCAATGACATCGAAGCTATCGATAAAGCAATCGTAGAAGCTAAGAAGAGCAAGGAAAAGCCAACCATGATTCTTGTCCACACCGTTATCGGTTATGGTTCTGCAAAACAAGGAACAAGCAAAGTCCATGGTTCTCCATTAGGAGCAGAAGATGGCAAACACGCCAAAGTCGAAGTTTACGGATTTGACCACCCAGACTTCTTTATTCCTGAAGAAGTTAAGGAACAATTTGAAAAAACATTCATCGCTCGTGGTACAAAAGCACACGAAGAATATCTCAAAGCATTTGAAGATTATTCCGCTAAACACAAAGATGACGCTGCGAGATTTAAATCCTTAATCAATCTCAGTGTTGATGGATATTTACCTAAGGTAATGCCAGAATTCGACGCTGGTAGTTCAACCTCAACACGTGTTGCTTCTGGTAAAGCACTCAATGCATATATGCTCAACTTGCCAAACTTAGTTGGTGGTAGTGCTGACGTCGCTGGTTCAGTTATGACCAAACTCGATGGCGGTATCGACTTCACACCTTCTCATAGAGAAGGACACAATGTGAACTGGGGTATTCGCGAATTCGCAATGGCGAGCGCACAAAATGGTATGCTCCTCCATGGTGGCTTACGTACATATGTTGGCTGCTTTGCAGTCTTTGCTGACTACATGAAAGCCGCAATCCGTATGGCAGCATTAAGCCATTTACCAGCTATCTACTTATTCTCACATGACTCAATCGCTGTCGGTGAAGATGGTCCAACACATCAACCAATCGAGCAATTAGCTATGCTAAGAAGTATTCCAAATATGCGTGTTATCCGTCCATGTGACGAAAGAGAAACCTACGCCGCTTGGTGCGAAGCTCTTAAATCCACAAAGACACCAACCGCATTAATTCTCTCTAGACAAAACCTCCCATTGATGGAAGGTAGTTCAGCTGAAGGATTATCTAAAGGCGCATACATCGTTTCTAAAGAAAACAATAAAGCACAATTAGAATTAATCGCTACAGGTAGTGAAGTCAGTTTGGCGGTGGAAGCTCAAAAACTTCTAAAAGAAGATGGCATTGATGTAAGAGTTATTTCCATGCCAAGCTGGGAATTATTCGCTGAGCAAAGTGAAGAATACAAGAAATCCGTCCTTTCCCTAGATTTGGACAAGAGAGTTTCTGTGGAAATGCTCTCTACATTTGGATGGGATAGATATGCAAAGCATCATATGGGTATTGATACATTCGGTGCATCTGCACCTGCAAAAGATGTGATCGGCAAATTCGAATTCACACCAGCCAAACTCGTTGAACTTTGCAAGAGCATCGTTAAATAACGATTAAATAAAAATAAAGAAGCAGTGGTTCATCCATTGCTTTTTTTATTTAATAAATGAAAAAACGTGTTTTGTTGCTTGTTTTCTATATTTAATATATAGTATGTAAGAGGCAACAGTTATGGCAAATTACGTTTACTTAGATGACTATTCCAAAAAAGGCAAACTCGGTATTTCCTACCGTGTTTTTGACCAACTAGTCACATCTGCATTAATGAAAATTAAAGGCATCTCTAAATCCGAAAAACTAATGAAGAGATTCCAATTCATGAGACTTAATAAACCAGTACAAACATATATCCTTAGAGATATCGTCTATGTTTTAATTTATGTCGATGTTGCCAAAGGCAAGAACATTCAAGATGCCATCTCTGAGATTCAAAAAGAAGTTTATAATTCCCTCTTTTTAATCACAGAACAAGTTCCTGTTAATGTCCAAGTGAGAGTGGAATCGATTATTTAAGATGGGTATTTTTCGAAGAAAAAAAGAAGCATCATATGTCGATTTGCACAACAACGCGGTAATTAAATATCGTCGTGCCGCTCGAACTTTTATTTGGGCGGGTATAGTGAACTTCGTCGGTTTAATTATCGGTGTGGTTCAACATTACACAATCGAAGCTAATGCTGATCAGCCAATTCCATTCTATTTCTGTTTTGGACTTAATGATTTTCTCTTCAGTTGGTTCGAATCATTCAATATGCCTATCGCATTATTCTGGGTGCTTGCGAGCCTGATTGCTTTAGCAACAACTGCAGGAGCGGTCTTATTAGGCGTATACGCAGCAATGGGAAAAAAGAAAATTCTTATCGCTATGATCTCCGCTTATGGAATTGACTGGCTATTCTTGATATTAAAAAGCACTCTCTTCTTTGCTAGAGACGGGTTGTTTGGATTGTTTATTAATCTCGGCATTCATGTCATCATCTCATTCTTCATCATTGTCGCGGTTTATCAGTTCTACAATGTTATAAACATTGAAAAGAGATTCAAAGATATCCCAACCGTCGCAGAAGTAAAAGCGAGACAAGAGCAAGAGAAGAAAGAAAGTGAGGAAAAAGAAAATGAGCATCAATCGTAATCAACAACACTATATAATCATGACCGTTATTTATAACGAACTTAATGACTTCGCTATGAACGGTGGAAAGGTTTTTCGTGACGCTCGCGATTTAACAAGCGAATTATGCGAGATGCCGTATGAAGAAGTTGATAATTTTATCAAACAATCAATTGCTGCTTCTTTACAAAACTATGGTGAGATTGTGAAAGCTTACATTCCATACCTCAAGAACTGGACTTGGGATAGACTCCCATTATTAACCAGAGCCATTTTAGTGATGTCATACGCTCACTTCTACTATGTAGAAAAAGTGGAAAAGAAAATTGTTATTAATACCGCTGTTTCATTAGCGAAAAAATATATCGAAGAAAAACAAGCTAAGTTTATAAACGCAATTCTTGATGGAGTTCTCAAATAGATGATCGGTGAACGCAACATTTATTCAGTTAGTGATATTAACCGTTATATCAAATCCGTCATATCTCAAGATGAGAACCTAAAATTCATATCTGTGAGAGGAGAACTAAGTAACTTCAAGCACGGTGCTAACGGTCATCTTTATTTTTCTTTGAAAGATAAAGACTCACTTATCAACTGCGCGATGTTTGCGACATATGCGAATAAATTGATCTTCGAGCCAAAAGATGGTGATGAAGTCGTGGTTCTCGCTAGTGTCGATGTCTATACCGCTAGAGGAACATATCAATTAATTGCTTATGAAATGAACCAAGTTGGACAAGGCGAAATGCTTATCCGATTAGAAATGCTCAAGAAACAGCTCCAAAAAGAAGGTCTCTTCGACGTTTCTAAAAAAAGAGATATAAATATCTATCCTCGTTCCATTGGTGTTATAACCGCGAAGAATGGTGCGGCAATCAAAGATATTGTTACTAATATTAAACGCCGCTATCCAATCGCTGATATTTATTTTTTCCCAAGCGCGGTTCAAGGCGAATCTGCACCTAAGGAATTATTAAAAGCCTTCCTAAAATCGCAAGAATACGATTTAGACACACTCATCATTGGGCGTGGCGGGGGCGCAAGTGAAGATTTAAGCGCATTTAACGACGAAACCTTGGTAAGGGCGATTGCTAATAGCAAAATGCCAGTTATTGCTGCCGTTGGGCATGAAATTGACGTTACTCTCGTAGATTATGTCGCAGATAAACGCGCCAGTACACCTACAGGAGCCGCTGAACTTTCAACAGTAGATATGCGTGAGATTATCCAGAAATTTCAAGATTCTATTGAAACCATGAACAGCGCTCTCAAAGACCAAGTTGAAGATATGAAAGAAGATGTAGCTTCACTTAGTGAAGAATTACATGAAGCTATGCAAGATAAACTAGATTACCTAGCTAGAGAAATAAAAAGTCGTAAGGATCAACTAGAAGCGTTGAATCCAAAGCAGGTATTAAATCGCGGATATTCAATATCCATGAATGAAAAAGGCCAAGTTATCTCCTCTATTAAAGATTTAAAACCTGGCGAAAAGATTAAAACATCCTTAAAGGATGGTAATGTTACAAGTACAGTGACAAGCGTGGAGGATTAAAATATGAGTGAAAAGAAATTAGACTTCGCAAAAGAAATTGAAAGATTAGATGAGATTGTAAATGAAGTTTCCTCTAAAGCTTTACCATTAGAAGAAAGCCTCAAATTATATGAAGAAGGCACTAAGATTATCAAGAAACTTGAAGGCGCGTTACAAGAGGCATCTGAAAAAGTGGAACAAATTGTAAGTATCGAAGATAAGTAATTGAAAATAGTAAATTATTAGTAGATTATTAGCATAGGTTATGGCCAACAAAAAAGAACTTAAAAAAGTGAATATTGCTGAGATTAAGGACCCAACATTCCTTAAAGATCTTTCCTATGCTGAATTAGACCTTCTCAGCAAAGATATTTGTGAATATATCGTGGATAAGACTGCAATTAATGGTGGTCATCTTTCTAGCAACCTTGGCGTCATTGATGCCACAATTGCTTTATGCCGTTCCTTTGACTTCACCAAAGACAAAATAATTTTTGATGTTGGTCATCAATGCTATACATATAAAATCCTTACAGGTCGTTCTTTAGAACGTTTAAGAAAAAAAGATGGTGTTTCTGGTTTCCAAAAGATGTCCGAATCACCATACGACCACTTTGAATGTGGCCACAGTTCAACATCAATCTCTGTCGCTAAAGGTATGGCGGTAACAAGAGATTTAAATAAAGAAGATTATAGTGTTGTCGCATTCATTGGCGATGCTAGTTTTGCTAACGGCCTTGCTTTCGAAGGCTTGAACAACCTTACAAATGGAAATAACAAAGTTATTATCGTTTTAAACGATAACGATATGTCTATCACTAAACCTGTCGGTGGCTTAGCCAAAACATTTAGAAAACTTTCCAACTCATCTTTATATCGCCGCAGCAAGCATAGATACCAACGCATTATGAAGAAAACAAGATTTGGTCGTTGGATTCTCGGCTGGACTGGTGCGATTAAAAACTGGTTCAAACGTCACGTCATGGCGATGAATGTTTTTGATAACATCGGTCTTGCTTATATCGGACCAGTTGATGGTCATAACATTAAATCTATGGAAGCAGCCTTTAAAAAGGCTAAGACATACGATAAATCTGTCGTTATCCATATTAAGACTATTAAAGGCAAAGGCTATAAATTCGCTGAAAACGAAGACAATGGTAAATGGCATGGTGTCAGCGGTTTTGATAAAGAGACAGGTAAGATTAACACAAATGAGAATTTGGTGTCTTGGTCCACTATTTATAGCAAAGCTATATTAGAAGAAATGGCTAATCGCCCAGAAGCTGTCGCGGTTATTCCTGCAACAGCCGTTGGTAGCGAACTTCAACCTGTTTTTGAATTCTATCCAACTCGTTCATTCGATGTCGGCATAGCCGAAGAACATGCTTTAACTATGTCTGGCGGTCTTGCGGCAAGTGGAAAACATCCAATTGTTTCCATTTATTCCACATTCCTCCAAAGAGCGTTTGATGAACTCAGTCACGATATCGCGAGAATGAACCTTAATGCGACTATCTTAATTGATCGCGCTGGTTTAGTAGGTGAAGATGGCAATACTCACCAAGGCATCTATGATGAACCATTCTTATTAGCCACACCAAATACCGTTGTGACTATGGCATCAAGAGAAAGTGAAGCTTTTGCTTTATTCAAAGAATCATTTAATAATCACGGTGTGTTCTGTATCCGTTATCCACGTTCTAAAATGCTTCCAAGTAACAAAAGAGAAGAACTTTCCTTTGGAAAATGGAAAAAAGAATTATCCGGCAAGGATACTGCGATTGTTTCTGTCGGTCCATTAACTTTAGACCTTAAGAAACTCTTAGAAGAAAACAAAAAGGAAGTTTCTTTATATAACGCTATTTATATGAAACCTATGGATGATGAAATCATCTCTAAGGAACTTGTTAAATATAATCGTGTCATCATCTATGATGCTTATTCTGTAGAAAACGGTTTCGCCCAATATTTAAGTGTCAAATTAGTAACTTTAGGATATAAAGGTGAAATCATTATTAAATCCATTCCTGATGTGTTCGTGAATCATGCCTCCATTAATGAACAACTCGATGGATTTCATCTTCAACCAGAAGATATTTTAAAATTGTTATAATTTGGTTAACATAATCTAAAACGCCATTATATAATAATGATGTATGAGTAAAGTTATTGTTCACATAGATTTGAACGCCTTTTTCGTTCGTTGCGAAGAAATTAAAGACCCATCTTTAGAAAATAAAGCTGTGGCTATTGGACACGAAGGACGAGGAGGAATTGTTTCAACTTGTTCTTATAAAGCTCGTGAATATGGTGTTTCTAGTGGAATGCCAATGTTTAAAGCTAAACAACTTTGCCCACATCTCATCGTTAAACCTGTCGATTTCCGCTTTTATCACGCCCTTAGTGACACTTTTAAGAACTTTGTGAGGCGTTATACCTCCAAAGTGGAAGAAGCCTCTGTAGACGAGTGTTTCGCTGATTTCACAGAAGTAATTAAAAAAGAAAAGAATGCCGAAGCCTTTTTCAAGAAACTTCAACAAGACTTATATAAAGAAACAAAACTCAAATGCTCTATAGGCATCGCTCCTACTAAGTTTTTGGCGAAAATGGGTAGCGATTATAAAAAACCAATGGGCATCACCATCATTAGAAAGAGCGAAATTTCAAAGATTTTATATCCACTATCTATAGATAAATTCTACGGAATCGGTAAAAAGACCGCTCCAAGATTAAAAGCTATGGGTATTAACACAATTGGCGATTTAGCAAACCTTTGTAATTCCAACGATCCAAAACTTTTAGAAGAACTCGGCAAATTCTTCGTAGTCATTAAGGATTGGGTCAATGGACGCGGCTCAGATGAAGTCTACACTGAAGCCTGGAATCCAAAATCAATCGGTAATTCCACAACGCTTATGGAAGATACCTCCAATCATGAACTCATCTCCACCACTTTTAGATATTTATCTAAAGAAGTATCGGAACGCGCCATTAGAGAGAATAAATTAGGTCCCACCATACAAATAGTTGTCAAAGAAGCAGAAATCTCTGAGAACGGCTTTAAAAGCCATAACAAATCCATCACATTACCTAATCCAACTAACAATGCTGATGTGATTTATAATGCTGCGATGGATTTATATGATAAGAACTTCTCAAAAATGACCGTGCGACTTGTTGGTGTAACATTACAAAATTTAATTGATAGCAAAGACATCGCTATTCAAATGAGTTTATTTGATTATCAAATACATGAAGAAGAAAGCAGCACCAAGTTGTTAATAAATGAACTAAATAGAAAACTTAAAAAGAAAGCACTTATACGCGCTAGCGAGGTAGAGAAAAAATGATGGAAATAATCGATGCTGTTGAAGCATATCAACAATACCTTTTAGTGGAAAAGGGTTTATCAAGACAAACCGTTGTCTCTTATATTGAAGACTTGAAACAGTTCTTCCAATTTTTGCCTGACCGCAAATATGTCGAAGACTTACTTCCGGAAGATCTCAATGAATTCGTAAGAAGAGAATCTGTTGTGGGACACTCTGTTTCTACAGTGATGAGAAGGCTTTCCTCTATTAGAGGATTCTTCATCTTCTTAAAGAAAGAAAAGTATTATAACGACGAAATTCCTGAAGTTAAAACCATGAAGAAACAAGAACGACTCCCCAACTGTTTATCTATAGAGGAAGTCGAAGACTTATTAAACACTCCTGATATTAGAAGACCCGAAGGTTTAAGGGATCGCGCTATGCTTGAAACAATGTACGCTTCAGGCTTACGTGTAAGCGAGTTGCTCGCTCTTGAACGCAGCCGCGTGAACTTTAAAAAAGCGATTATCACAATATTCGGTAAAGGTGCTAAAGAAAGAAAGGTTCCTTTAGGAGACTTCGCTATCGAATATATTCAAAAGTATGTCGATGAAGTTAGAAGCAAAAATCCAGGAAGCGATTCTAAGTATCTATTTTTAAATAGATATGGAGAACCATTATCCAGACAATATTTCTTTAAGCAAATAAAAAAATACGCTGCTGAGGCAGGTATTATTTCGCCTGTGTCCCCGCACACCTTGCGTCATAGTTTCGCAACGCACCTGCTCGAGAATGGCGCGCAACTACGTGCTGTGCAAGAGATGCTCGGCCATTCCAATATCGCAACTACGCAAATATACACGCACATAAGCACCAAACGAATTTTAAGTGCGTATGATTTGTATATGAAACGCAAATAATATAAAATATAAAGCAGTTAGAGAGGAGACATTTATGTCCCATAAATACAAAAGAATATTTGTCATTGTAGCTGACTCAGTTGGTGTTGGATACGAACCAGACGCAGACAAGTTTTTTAATGACGGCCACAATGATGTTGGAAGTAACACAATTGTTCACATTTCCGAAAAAATGCCTAACGGATTAAATGTTCCAACCATGAATTCTTGGGGTTTACACGATTTGGATAACAATATCGTCGGAACAAGCAAAGTTAGCCATCCACATGCATTCGTTGCAAGATCAAGAGAAGCCAGTAATGGTAAAGACACTATGACAGGTCACTGGGAAATGATGGGTATTTATACTACAAAACCATTTCAAACCTTCACAGATAATGGTTTCCCAAAAGAACTCATTGATGAACTTGAAGCCAAGACCGGTCACAAATGTATCGGTAACTATGCTTCTAGTGGTACAGAAATCCTTGTTAAATTAGGTGAAGAACAAAAAAGAGACAATTCTTTGATTGTCTATACCTCTGCGGATAGCGTGTTACAAATCGCTGCGCATGAAGAAACCACACCTGTTCCTGAATTATATCGCTGCTGCGAAATCGCACGTGAAATTTGTATGAAACCAGAATGGATGGTGGGTAGAATCATCGCTCGTCCATTTGTTGGCGAAAGCGCAAATGATTTTAAACGAGTGGCTGCACATAGACATGACTTAGCATTAAAACCTCCAGTGAAGACCGTAATGAATGTCTTACAAGATAACGGCTTTATGGTTGACTGTGTCGGTAAGATTGGTGATATCTTTGATGGTTATGGCGTCGTTAAGACACAAAAGACATCTTCTAATGAAGATGGTATGGATAAGACCATTGAAGAAGCCAAGAACTTC
Source organism: Bacilli bacterium (assembly GCA_016298185.1). Taxonomy (GTDB): domain Bacteria; phylum Bacillota_I; class Bacilli_A; order RFN20; family CAG-826; genus RUG13091. The sequence goes on from JAEDDA010000001.1 coordinate 40,217, forward strand.
GATTTCACAGGTTTATGCTTTGTTAACTTAGTGGAATTCGATAGTGAATATGGCCACAGAAGAAATCCAATTGGTTATGGTGAATGTTTAGAAGCTTTCGATAAACGCTTAGCGGAACTTGAAAAAGTTCTTAAAGATGATGACTTAGTTATCGTTACAGCGGACCACGGAAATGATCCAACTTGGTATGGCACAGATCATACAAGAGAGAAAATCCCTCTATTGATGTTCTCCAAATCCATCAAGAATGGTCGTTATTTAGAGGAAAGAACCACATTTGGTGATATCGGTGCGACAATCTTAAAGAACTTTGGTTTAGAAAAACCTGATAATCTCTTAGGTGAACCAATCGAAGAATTATTTGAATAAAATTTATTTCATAGAAATAAGCTGCTTCGGCAGCTTTTTTTGTGCAAAAAATTTGATGGTGGGACACTAACGAAGTCTAATAGGAGGGTTTTACATGGAAAAGTTTAAAACCGAGAAAAACATATTTGCGGATTATGGAAGCAAATTAGCTCTTCGACAAAATGGTATGAGAGAGCAGTTAGACTGGATTAGACGCCAGCTGGAGTATTTTTCTTTTGCGGAGAAGTATTCATTAAGGTACGACCTCAAACAAGGCGAGATTTATGAGTTTGATTGGGGTCTCAATGTGAACGCTGAATTCTCGAACAGACATTATGGCGTGGTTATGGTCGACTCAGATGTCTTTAATCCGTTAGTGACAATCTGCCCGCTAAAAACAAATCATGGATCGATGTGTCCAAGAAGCGATGTCGACATTGGGGTCGTTCATTGTTTGAACACCAGCAAGTCAACATTGGCAGTCGTGAATCAAGTCAGGACAATTGACAAACTGAGACTCTACACAAAGAGAATTATTGGAGTCAAAACTGATATGCTTTCCGACTCAATTACTGAAGAAGAATATACAATAATGAGGTTAGAAAATGAAAAGTTCTCGCGGATTCAAAAAGCTTATTTTGACTACTTAAATGGGAAACTTGGTGACATACGAGAGCGGTGAATTAGTAGCAAATTAGTACATTTTATTGCAAATGAGTCATGTTTAAATGTGTGGAAAAGTCGCCTTTTCAACATGTGGATTTGACTGTTGATAATTTGGAAAAATAACCGAAAAACGCTATTGTAGATATCTGTAGCATTGTTTTGGTTAACATAATGACTATTATGCGAAGTTAATATATTTTAGCGTTTTATCAGTGAAAGCGAACAAAAGAAAAGAGAGCGTCTTCCGCTCCCTCATCTAATCTGATTATTCAATTAATCTAAATATTGTTTAAAACATTTATAGGTTAATCGATTATTTATATCTTTTTCCTTACTTAATAAGAAGTCTTTGTTAGCTTGTAAGACTATTTTGAAGCCTTGTTCAGCATCATTTTTCATAGCGTTGATTAAGTCGCTTGAGTCAAAACCTCTTGTTGGCTCAATCTTGTCCGAGGCGTAAATAATCTTAGCGAGCAAACCCATATTTTCGTTTCCTGTTGAATGGAATTTGATGGCTTCAATGATGTCTGGGTCTTTGAACCCGAACATTTCTTGAACTAAATGAGCGCCAGCAAATTGATGATAAGCAAACTTTGGGATGTCCGCGTACTCTGGATAATACTTTTTGGTCATTTCGTATTGTTTGTCTTCAGCAATATCTTTACCAATATCATGGAAAAGACCAGCGATGAATGCCTTAAGAGGATTGTCTAAGTTATTTGCTTTAGCGATTTCATAAGCTGTCTTAGCGACGCTTTTAGAATGAGCCAAGCGATGAGGGGTCAAAATGTAATTGAGTTCCACCATTCCCTCATATAAATTATGTTCTACTATGTAGAAAAGGACATCATCAGGTAATTCGAATGATTTTAATTTTCTGATATCTGTGGATGATACCTCAATTCCGAGACCTTCAATCTTTTGCATATGGAATCTTTTTATGTTCTCTGGATCTTCAACATATCCAGGTCTTGTATAATATACAATTTGTAAAAGTTCCGCTATTTTGTCCGCTTCTTTCCAACGATCAAAAGCATTAGCTTGATCAACACCGATCAAAAAGAAGAGATTATCGTTTGGGTATTTTTCTTTGAAATAGAGAACTGTATCGATGGAATAATTCACATCTTTTTCACTATTTAGTTCAAATTCATCTATCGAAAGATTCTTTTTATCTTTGATGGCAAGTCTTAACATATTCATTTTGTCGTTAATGGACGCCGAAACTTCCTTCCATACTGAAATACGTGCTGGAACGAAGATTACTTCTCCATCAAGTTCTTTTGCGGCTTTTAAAGCCATATTAATATGCCCGTTATGGACGGGATCGAATGCGCCACCAAAAATTATTCTATTCATTTACTTAACTAACTTAATTTTATGGTTATCTTTGCTAAAGCGATATAAAACGATAACACGTCCCACGACTTGAACCAATTCCGCATTTAATCTGCTAGATAAATCTAGAGCAAGTTCCATAATTGGATTTGTTACAGATTTCATGACATCAATTTTAATTAATTCACGAGCTGTGAGTGCTTTATCAAGCATGGCTATAACAGTATCAGTGATTTCGTTTTTACCAACTTGATACTTTGTATCTAATGTACTAGCTAAGCCTTTTAATTGTCTTTTTTGATTTGGAGTTAACATATTTATTACCTTAATTTACCTAATGATTCCTTAAGAGCGGATCCCTTTGGGAACATGACTCTAATAACTTGGCCCTTGGCCACGAATGAAATCCAACCTAAACCTTCAACGGAAATATCATGGACTTTGCCATCGTTTTCCATTGTGTATTCAAAGAAGTCGTAATCACGGAAGTTATCAATTCTTTCGCTGACTGGTCTTAAATAACGTTTTCTATTATTTTCTTCTAAGAAGTCATTAACTTTACTTGCGGCAATCTTTTTAATTTCCACGCCTTCAGCGCAATAGAACTTAATGGCTGTTGGTTTTCCAGAGAAGAGTTCGAAGTACGCTAATGACCCAGCGACTAAAGCATCGCCTTTCACCAATGTGCGGTAATGTGTTTCCACTTTTCTCCTTGGGATAATTAATTTTTGGACTTCTTTTTCAACTTTACCAACTACTGATGTCGCTAAAGAGAAACCGGGAAGTTCATATAAGAATGATGAATTGGTAATAGGAATACTCATGACCTTAACGTTTGTTCCGCGATAACTTTCAGATTTGATAGGCCATTTTGTTTTATTTTCATAGTGTTTTAACATTTTGTTAATTAACACTGTTTTTCCTGAACTTTTAGAACCGATTAAATAAATATCGTGTGCCTTACGAGCAGAGTTAAAATGTTTCATTAAAGGTTTGATGTCGACATCGCTTTCACTTCCGAGAATACTGACGGAATCTGGTTTAATACCAACTTCTTCAAAACGTTCTGTTAAGAATTGTGCTAATGTTTTATCTTTAATGATGTTAGAGAATAAATCTCTATGGGTGCCGATAACCGCTACTTTTAAGCGTTTAATCTTTTTAATAATGTCTGGATTTAATGTCCCATTAAATGTGAATAAATCGACAACATAAATTATGTAAGCATCTGTTGCTACAGCATCATCTAAGATCTTTGCAGTTTGTTTATCGATGTTTTGTTCGAGAGCACCAGTATTGATGCTTTTCATTTCATCAAAACACTTTTGACAGTACAAGACTTGGCTATCCCATGTATAACCATCAAGTAATTCCGCAGGAACATATCCTTTTTCACTTACTTTTTTACTTTGTAAAACTGCACCACAGTTATAACAACGTAACACTCTTCTAACTTTTCCCATAAATCGTCCTCCAACTTATTAAGTTACCCCTTTTCTTATGGTATTTTCTGATTATTCTTCCGAAAATTCTATTGAAACGCGTAGTCCATTGATCTTCTTTAACAATCTTATCGGTCAATATGACACGTATTCCCACTCTTTTAGCAGCGGCTACATCTGTTATCATTTGGTCCCCGACTAACATGACTTCTTCTTTATTCCATCCATGTTGTTCAATGAACTTCCTGATTCTGAACCCAAAGGGTTTGGCCGCGCTATTAATGTAGATGAGGTTTAAATCATTCGCATATGTTCTCACGCGTTTACCCCTGTTATTAGAAACAATAACTGGTAATATGCCTGCTTCTTTGATCTTTTTGACAAGGTCATAAGCTCTTTCAGTTGGGTGATAGAGTTTATAACTATCTAATGTGTTATCAAGATCCATTAACAAAACTTTGACATTTTGTTGTTTGAAGAAATCGATATCTATTTCATAGATAGATTCAGCAACTGCAAATGGAACATACTTGTTTTTCATAATCTATAACTCAATTGTAAATGAAAAAGTCTTATTTTAATAGACTTTATTATTTTATATATATAGAAAAATAGCAATTTCAGAAAACCGCTTTTATATAAAAAACTATTTATTATAAGAAATTAATCATTACAGAAGGGAATCGTAATATCCGAGCATAAAATTGTAAGAAAAATAAACCCATCAAGCTGATTGCAAGATGGGTTTCGCGTAATTTCTAATATCTAATAATATACTAATAATCTACTAAACCTTATTATTAACATACTATGTATGTTTATTAGTCATCATCTACATCGAAGATGGATATTTGTTCAAAGGACTTATCTTCCTTCTTTTCTTTTGGTTTTTGTGGCTCAATAGGAGTATTTTCTGCTGACTCTTCCACCACATTATCTTCCTCTAATAGGCTTTCGACAGGTTCATCAGAAATGGAGAGGACTGATTCTGGTTTAATCTTTTCGATAATTGGATACGAGATTGTATTTTTATCGATTCTTTCGATATTTGTATCGAAGACATAATTAACAAATGTCCTTGCCGGTAACTTAATATTGGCCTTTGCGTATTTAGTTTCCGCTAATCTGAAGTCATCAACCACTAGTTTATAGATGCTGTTATCAGTGAGGTGAAGATTTAATTTCATTAAATCTGCTTCCTTATCTACCTTAACGGCGGCAAGTACTTTGTGTGGATCGCCTTTGAAGGATGGGCAAATTTCTTGTGGTTTACCTAAGCGCGCTGTACGCGTAACCTTATTAACATCTATTACGCGCTCATGACCTTTATCAGTAATAATAATTACTTTAGCTTTTTCGTCTTCGTGGGCGGCGATTAAGGCTGTTGCTTGATTCTTGCCTAATCCAGAGATAGATTTAACGCCACCGGCCTTAGAACCGAGAATTGTTAAATCGTTCTCGTTAAAGAGACTAGCAACACCATTACTTGTTATGACAAGTAAGTTGCTATTACCTGTTAAGACTTGGACGCCGACTATTTCGTCACCATTGAGAAGTTTCATACATCTAGCTGGACGAGAGCGTTTGAAGGTTTCGATTGCTGAAACGGACATACGCTTAATTTGTCCGAAACGAGTTAAAAACGCTAAATAAACATCGCTTCTAAGTTGGTGAATGGCGATGGCTTTAATGATCTTTTCACCAGAGGCAAATGTAATCAAAGTATTGAGGTGGATGCCTTCATCTTTGAAACGATTTTCGGTGAGTTTATGAACAGGAATCACTGCATAGTTACCTAAGTTTGTAAAACAAACTAGGTAATCAGTTGTTAACACTTGTCCTAACGCCACGACTACATCACCATCTTTTAAACCTGGTTCGGCATCATCGCCAGACCCTTTAAAGGACTTAATTGTGGAACGTTTTGCATAGCCATCACGTGTGACGACAACAATGGTTTCTTCTTCGGCAATAAGCTGACGCTTATCAATTGGTTTATCGTCTTCTTTTTGCTCGATTTGAGTACGTCTATCATCCCCATATTTTGCGGAAATTTGTTTTAAGTCTTTGATTAAAACACGGTTCAATTTCGCTGGATCGTTGAGAATTTCTGTGAGACTTTCGATATCTTTAACGAGTTGTTTTCTTTCGTTTTCGAGAATAACTTCGTCGGTATGACTTAATTTGTATAAAGGCATTGTAACGATGGCTTCAGCTTGTTCGTTTGAGAAACTGAAATGCTTCATCAAATTAACTTTACTATCTGCTTTATCCTTACTCTTTCTAATGATTTCCACGACTTCATTAATACAAAGCGAAGCTTTGATTAATCCTTCGACGATATGGAGTCTTGCGGAGAACTTTTCTAAGTCGAATTTGCTTTGTCTTGTAACGACATCAACTTGGTGGTCAATGTAACTGTCGATGAAGTCTAAAAGCGTTAATGTTTTTGGTCTGCCATTAACGATTGCCACCATGTTTGCAGAATATGATGTCACTAAAGGCGTTTTTGCCTTTAAGTATTTGAGTAAGAGATCAACTTTGGCATCTTTTTTACAATCAATTGCAATTCTAATGCCTTTGTAATCGGATTCATCTCTCACTTCAATAAGACCACTGACACTTTTTGCGTGGATAATTTTGTCTATTTCATAGACAAGGTCTTTTTTGACCACTTTATAAGGTATTTCAGTGATAATAATTTGTTGATTATCTTTGTTTTGGATGATTTCTGCTTTCGCGGCAACTTCAATCTTTCCGCGACCTTTTAAATAAATATTTTTGAGGCCTTCGGATTCATAAATAATTCCACCACCTGGGAAGTCTGGACCTTTGACAAATTCTAATAAGTCTTCAGTTGTCGCGGTCTTGTGACCAATACGGTAAATTGTCGCATCAATGATTTCTCTAAGGTTATGAGGTGGTATTTCAGTTGCTAAAGCAACTGCGATACCTTCAGTACCATTAACTAATAAGTTAGGGAATCTAGATGGTAAAACAATTGGTTCATATTCGGTATCGTCGAAATTTAGTTGCATATCAACTGTCTTTTTTTCGATATCACGAATAAGTTCGTTGGATAATTCGCTTAATCTTGATTCGGTATAACGGTAAGCGGCAGGTGAGTCGCCATCGATAGAACCATTATTACCCTGGAAGTCGATTAATGGGTATCTTACTTTCCAATCTTGGCTCATTCTTGCGAGAGCTTCATAGATGGATATATCACCGTGTGGGTGGAAAGTACCCATAACCGCACCAACGGTATGAGCGCACTTCTTTGTGGGCTTGTTAAAAGTGTTACCACTTTTATACATTGAGAAGATGATTCTTCTTTGAACTGGTTTTAAACCGTCTCTCACATCTGGGATAGCACGATCTTGAATAACGTATTTAGCATAGGTGGCATATCTCTCACCCATGACTTCTTCAAGAGGTTCAACAGAAATCTTTTCGATGATTTCTTCAATGACTTCTTCTTTTTTCTTTGCCATTATTTGACCTCCTTCATAAATGTATCAACTTCATTGAAGTTGACATTCTCTTCAACCCACTTCTTTCTACTGCTTGTGTCTTTGCCCATAAGGACACTAACACGAGAGTCAGCAAGAAGAGGATCTTCAATATCAACACGGATTAAAAGTCTTGTTTTAGGATCCATGGTTGTTTCTTTTAATTGGAGAGCATCCATTTCACCAAGACCTTTATATCTGGAAACTTTATATCCAGCACCGATTGTTTTCTTGGCTTTTTCTAATCCTTCGTCGTCCCAAGCGTATTCTTGACGCATCTTTTTGTTTTCTTCTTTATATATTCTATATAAAGGAGGCACAGCAATATAGACGTGTCCAGAGGTGATTAAAGGACGCATATAGTGATAGAAGAATGTAAGCAATAATGTTTGAATATGTGCACCGTCAGTATCAGCATCGGTCATGATGATGATTTTGCCATAATGGATGTCATCAATATCAAATGATTGGCCAAAACCCGCACCGATTGTGTTGATGATGGTCGCAATTTCTTCATTCTTGAGGACTGCTGTTAATGGAAGTCCATCAGTATTTAATGGTTTACCACGAAGTGGTAAGATTGCTTGATGTAATCTATCTCTACCTTTCTTAGCACTACCACCAGCGGAATCGCCTTCGACGATAAACAATTCGTTTCTAGCGTAATCTTTACTTTGTGCTGGTGTTAATTTGTCAGAAAGAATAATCTCTGTTTTGGCTTTTTTTGCACTTCTTGCTTCATCTTTCGCTTTTCTAGCGGCAATTCTTGCGGCTTGACTATCTAAGCACTTCTTAATGAGTAAGGAAGCAATCTCTCTATTCTCTGTTAAATAATAAGTAAACTTATTATAGATAAAGTTTTGCACAATGTAGGTTGCTTCTTGAGTACCTAATTTACCCTTGGTTTGACCCTCGAATTCGAGCAATTTTTCAGGTACTTTAAGTGAAATGATTGCAGTTATGCCTTCTCTGATATCGTTACCATCGAGTTTTTTACCATGCAAAATATTATAGTTTTCACCAAAATCATTAACGGCTCTTGTAATACCAGTTTTAAAGCCAACTTCATGGGTTCCACCCTCTTTTGTTCTTACGTTATTTACGTAAGACAAGATGGTTTCGTTATAGTCTTCATTACAGTATTGAAGAGCAATTTCTGTGCTAATTCCAGTGGCTTCATCGACATCTGAAAAGCTAGCGATTGGTGTCATTGGATTCTTATTAACATTGATACTTGCAACATACTCAACAAGACCATTTTCATAGAAGAATTCTTCGTTATCACCGGTTCTTTCATCGACCAAGACAAATCTCACACCCTTCATTAAGAAAGCACTTTCTCTAAGGTGTCCAGCGATGATATCACGCTTGAATTCCACTGTTGAAAAAATGGTTGGATCAGGCAAAAATCTTACGAGTGTACCGTGCTTTTTGGTATTGCCTAACTTCTCTAATGGTTGGACGATATGACCACCATTTTCAAAGCGCATGTGGTAAATAGTACCGTCTTTATAGACGGTAACATCTAAATAAACACTTAAAGCATTGGTAACAGAAGCACCAACACCATGTAATCCGGCAGCGGACTTATATACGGCACTATTAAATTTTCCACCAGCATGTAATTCGGTAAAGACAAGTTCAACTGCAGGTCTTCCTGTTTCCTTATTGATTCCGCATGGAATACCACGACCTTCATCTAGAACTGAACAGGAACCATCCTTGTGAATTGTGATTGTAATCTTATTTCCGAATCCTGATAATGCTTCATCGACTGCGTTATCGACAATTTCCCAAACTAAATGATGTAGACCGGTTCCGTTTGTAGATCCGATATACATGGCTGGTCTTTTTCTGACACCTTCAAGTCCTTGTAAAACATGAATGTCATCAGCTGTATATGTGGTTTTAATATTATTACTTGCCATATAGCTACCTTCTAAGTCGCTTTTAATTATAATCAAAAATTATTGCAAATATAAAGTTATTTAGTATAATGGACTGCGTTATTTAAAGGAGGCAAAATATGAATATATTAACTATTAATATATTGGTAGCATTATTTTGTTTAGTAATTGGATACCTATTCGGATCAATACCCACATCAGTGTGGGTTGGAAAAGTTTTCTTCCATCAAGACCCAAGAGATTATGGTTCCCACAATGCTGGTGGTACAAACGCTGGTAGATTATGGGGAAAGAAAGTCGGTTTAATAATCATTATTCTCGATATGTTAAAAACCATTGCACCTATCTATGCCATGTGGGCAATTTTAACTTTCGTCAAATTTGACTATCACGGAATTAGTGAATTCGCCGCTCAAAGTATAGAAAATACTAAACCATTAATGGCAGATGTCAAAACATTCTATACAGACATGAATAGCAATTATGCTATTCAATGGCCTGTTTATTGGATTGTCGCTATCGGTGCAATGATCGGTCACTGCTGGCCAGTCTTTGCTCAATTCAAAGGTGGCAAGGCTGCAAGTATGTTCATGGGCACCACCGTTATGTGTTCTTGGATGCTCGGTTTCTTACCTGGTTTCTTCTACTTAGGAACACTCAAATGGAAAAAGATGGTTTCCCTTTCTGCAATTCTTCAAGCGATATTTGTTAGTTTAATCACATGGGCTTGGGCCATCTTAGTTCAAGTCAAAGTAATTCCTGGTGATTGGGCTTGGTTACCAATGTACGGACCTTCTTTAAATCCGAACTGGGTTTACGCTACAGTCGTTACAATTCTCGGCGCTGTTATGGTTGCAAGACACCATCAAAACATCAAGAGAATTTTAGCGGGAGAAGAAAGAAAAATCACTTGGATGAAATAAATCTAATTAGTAGATTATTAGTAAATGACCTATACATATGTATAGGTTTTTTATTTTTCCTCTCAACACCACGATTGTCCTTTTCTTCTAATTTGTAATATTATATCTAAGCTCTTTTTTGGACAATCTAAGAGACATTATCTTTTACACCACAACAATATAACTAACTATGTGCTTATGCGTCTTAATTTAACTATAATTAAGGACAAAAAAAGAAGGCTCTTCTGAACCTTCATTTTTAGACGTTTTAAGCGTTATTGCTTATTCATGTTTCTCATTATCTCACGAATTTGTTTTTCGCTTGGTGTACGGCCCATTTGAGCAAACATTACACGAATCATCTTTTCGTTGATTGGAGGATTCTTTTGCATTTCTCTTTTTAAGAGCCATCTTGCAAGGAAGAAACCAATGACGCCTCCGACAAGGAGAACTCCGATTAAGGAGAAGATGAATACTGCGATATTAATTTCGAACATAAGTATACTCCTTATGCTCTGCTATCGTATTCGCCATTATCTGTACGGACGAGAACAACTTCGCCTTCTTCGATAAATAATGGAACACGAACTGTAATGCCGGTTTCAAGAACTGCTTCTTTTGTAGCTTTGTTGACTGTGTCACCACGAACTGCTGGTTGGCATTCGACGATCTTTAAGGCAACTTTAGCTGGTAAGCTAATGTCTAAGACTTCACCATCATAGGATGTGATATCAACGATTTCGTCACCTTTGAGGAATTTGCATTCCCATTCTAAGCGGCTCTTAGAGATTTCGATTTGTTCATAGGTTTCTTGATCCATAAACACTAAGAAATCACCGGAATCATATAAATATTGCATGGCTTTCTTATCAAGACGGATGTTTTCAATGGCATAGCCAGAGTTACGAGAGATTTCGGTAACAGCACCTGTTCTCATGTTTTTGGCTTTAACAACAGCAACCATCTTTCTCATAGCGGTCTTGTTTAACAAAATGTCTAAGACTTTGTAAATTTGACCATCTTCAATGAAATAGTTTCCTGGTCTTAATTCTGTAACATTAATCATGTTTTAGGCCTCCTTCTTATTAAATTGCAGTTGATATTATATCAAAGCAATATTTTTTAACGCAAGATATTATAAATATGCTTCTGGGTTAGCTTCTCTTAAAGAACAACTATCCCCATGTCCTGGATATATCGTAATGTCTTTATCTAACTTTGTGAGTTTATAAAGAGAATGATGTTCTAGCTCGGGAATGGCGTATGGAAAATCAGTTCTTCCAATACCTTCTGAAAATAATGAATCACCGGTAAAGAGGATTTTATTATCTTTTAGATAAAAACACACCGAACCTTTTGTGTGGAAAGGTGTCGCAATGACTTCAATTGGCGATTTTAAGAGGTGAAAAATCTCACCATCAGTAAATGTATTCACATCTCCATCATAGTAAATGTCAGTGCGAGAAAAACGATTTGAACCATTAAGATGTGAATCGCCTAACATGCATTCATCATCTTTGTGGATAAAGACAGGGACATCAAAAGCTTTAAGTAACGCAGGTAAACCTTGAATATGATCAAAATGACCATGAGTTAAAAGAATCCCATTTAACTTCAAATGGTTTGCGTTAATAAAATCGACAACATCATTATTGTTTTTGCCTGAATCGATGACAACACATTCCGATTCATCATATAAAACATAAGTGTTGGCGTTTAATTCAAAGAATCCTTCGTATTGAAATAGTTTAACGTTCATATCTTTCTTTATAAAAGAAAAATAGGCGATTGCCTATTATTTCTTTTTCTCACGGTGAAGAGTCATCTTTTTGCAACGTGGGCAGTATTTATTGAGCTCGAGACGTTCTGTGTGATGTCTTTTATTCTTCGATGTGAGATAGTTTTCTTCACCACATACGGTGCATTTTAATGTTAATGAGATACGATCTTCTTTCTTTGCCATATAATTCTTATCTCCTTGATAGCGCTTAATATCTTATCATTTATCTTTCATTATGAAAAGTATATTTTTTAAGTGTTTTTCTTAGTTCAATTTATCGGCCTAATGGTATAATGTTTCCATGATGAAACGAAATGACACTAGACCAGTACATATCAAAGATATAGTCATGGGCGGACAGAATAAAGTTCTTATTCAATCCATGTGTAATATCAAAACCGAAAAAGTAGAACAAGTCGTTAAACAAATCAACGAATGTGCTATCTTGGGTGCGGACCTAATGCGCGTATCCGTTATGGATGAAGCGGACGCATATGCAATAGGAGAAATCAAAAAACATATTTCCATTCCGTTGGTCGCCGATATTCATTTTGATTATCATTTAGCGCTAATCGCGATGCGTATGGGCGTAGATAAAGTGCGTATAAACCCAGGTAATATTGGTTCCTTTGATAAAATCAAAGAAGTAGTGGACCTCGCTAAAGAAAAACACATTCCAATTAGAATCGGTGTCAATTCCGGTTCTTTAGATAAAGAAATACATGACTATTCAACACAATATACCGCCGAGAAACTTGTGGAGTCTGCGAAGAAGCATGTAAAGATTTTAGAAGACTTGGGCTTCTACGATATTGTTATATCTTTAAAAGGAAGTAATATTTTAGAAACTATCGCCGCTTATAGATTAGCGAGTGAAACATTCCCTTACCCATTACATTTAGGCATCACAGAAGCCGGATTTAAAGATATTGCGATTATTAGATCTGCAGCGGGATTAGCGCCTTTATTATTAGAGGGGATCGGAGATACAATCCGTATTTCTATCTCTGGCGATCCAAGAGATGAAGTTATCGCCGCAAAGCGTTTATTACATGACTGTGGATTATATCCAAACTACCCAACTTTAGTGGCTTGCCCAACGTGTGGCAGAACTCAAGTTGATGTTCCTGCTTTAGCAAAGAAAGTTATGGACTATCTTGAAACAATTAATAAACCAATCCATGTTGCAGTCATGGGTTGTATAGTTAATGGACCAGGCGAAGCCAAGAATGCAGATATCGGCATTGCCGGTGGCTGCCATGAATATGTTATCTTTAAAAAAGATAAGGTAATTAAAAAGGTTCCAGAAGCCGAAGCCTTTGAAACCTTAAAAGAAGAAATTGATAAGCTCTAGAATTCCTTATCTCTCCAACCTTCGATATAATGACCGTCTCTAAGCATTTTTATCTCTTGCTTATAAGGCGGTTTTTCATTGAAGTAAGGAGTTTCCAAGATTTTTGGAATTCCATCTAATAATGGATGCCAGACCCATTTCTTAATTGTGTCGAATCCAATAAAGCCATAACCGATGTTTTCATGTCTATCTTTATGCGCGCCTCTTGGGTTTTTGCTGTCATTGATGTGAACCACTAAGAGTTTATCTAAACCAATAACTCTATCGAATTCTTTAAGAATTCCATCCACATCGTGAATATCATAACCAGCATCGCTGATATGGCATGTGTCTAAACAAACGCCAAGCCTTTCTGGATAATGGCATTGATCAATAATCGCTCTAATTTGTTCAAATGTTATGCCGATTTCAGTACCTTTACCTGCCATAGTTTCTAAGGCGATTTTGACATCACTTTTATCATTTGATAAAACGGCATCTAAACATTCCGCTAATGAGGCAATGCCTGCTTCAAATCCTTGACTAACGTGTGCTCCTGGGTGAAGAACGATTGTCTTGGCACCGAATCCTGCTGTTCTAGCAACTTCGCTAGATATTATTTTAACTGATAAGTCGAATAAGTCTTCTCTGCTTTTGTTTGCGCCATTTATGATATATGGAGCGTGAACGATGAGTTTGCTTTCATCGATACCGGATTGTTTGATGAGTTCTCTTCCTTCCTGAATTTTTAATTCAGATAGTGGCTTTCGATAGGAATTTTGTGGTGCACCTGTATAAAACATAAAGGTATTTTCATCATAACTTAATGCTTCCTTAACGCTTCCTAAATAAAACTCTGGCGAGTTCATGGAAACGTGGCTTCCAATATATAGTTTGTAATCAGACATATAACTTACCTCTTTTCGTGCAAATTAACTATTAGTTATGATACCATAAATAAGGCAAAGGCATAATCATGAAAATAGAAATCTTAAAACCCAAAGCTTACTGTGCGGGCGTTAGCAACGCGATTAAACTCGCATTTAAAGCTCGTGAAGAAAACCCAAATAAGAAGGTTTATGTTTTAGGGATGCTTGTTCACAACAATTTTGTTGTGGATGAACTCAAAAAGAAAGATATTCAAGTCGCCTTAGACATAAATGAAATCCCTGATGGCGAAGTTATCATCTTTACTGCGCATGGGCATAAGAAGGAATTAGATCAAATCGCTAAGGATAAGAAACTTGTTATATATGATTCTGTGTGTCCAAAAGTTTTAAGTAATATGAAACTCATAGAAAAGAATATAAAAGAAGGTCATAACGTCATTTATATTGGACAAAAAGGACATCCTGAAGCTGAAGCGTGTTTATCACTACATAACAAAGTTATGTTATTTACTAATAATATACTAAATAAATACCAAGTAGAAAAAGACCAAAAACCTTTAGTTATTAACCAAACAACCCTTAGTATTTTAGATATTCAAGACATTCATAAGGCTATTTTAGATGCCATTCCTGGCGCTCGTATTGCAAACGAAATATGCGGGTCTACGCGCTTAAGACAAGAAGCTATTCTATCTTTAGATAATGATGTCGATCTCATTATTGTTGTGGGCGATAATAACTCCAGTAATACAAAGAGACTTTTGGAAGTCGCTAAAGCAAGTCATCCAGAAGTCGAATCAATTATGATTAGTGATGCTAGTGCGTTAGATATGAGTGTATGCGCAAATAAAAACCACATCGTCATCTCCAGCGGCGCTTCCACACCTGAAGATATTATTGATGCGGTTTATAATAAGATTATCAATTATTGAATTACCTCTGGTAATTTTTCGTGATCCACTGTTTTGATCTCTAAACTTGGATCTAATTCTAATAGAATTTCCTTCATGGTTGGCATGAAGATTTTTTCTATTTCGTGAGGCATGTCTAAGTAGTTATACTGTGCGTTCACAATATCCCTACGCACGTAATGAGGCGCATCGCCAGAAATATAGATGTCACAGCCTTCATCCTTCGCAATTGGCCAGCTTCGGGATCCGCCGCCACCTATAATGCCGACTTTTTTAATGTTTTTAGCGCCGCTATTGATTAATAAGGCGTAATCCACATTAAATACTGTCTTAGCGAATTTCGCGAACTCTACGGCCTCAATTGGTGATTCAAGTTCACCGATTCTCATCATCGGATTCTTCAAAGGAGTATAAATATTACTTAAGCCTAAAGCTTTGCTTAATGCGTCGTTCATTCCACCTCGACCTGTATCAAAGTTTGTGTGGAAACTATAAACAGGAATGGCCATGCCATCAATTTGTTCTACGAGCAATCTTTTGGATTCGTCCCACTTTAACACTCGTGCACGTGTGCCAAAAATGAAAGGGTGATGTGTGATGATGACATCTGGTTTGAATTCTTTTACTATAGGTAAAGCTTCCCAGTCTAAATCTAATAAGAGGAGAATCCTTTGAACTTTATCTGGTTTTTTACCAGTCATAAGGCCAACGCGATCATGATTGGCTTTGGCAAATCTTTTTGGAAAGTCTCTAGCGATTCTTCTTAAAATAACATTCATTTCTATCATAAAACGCTTTGAATCCTTTTCTTTTCGTTGGATAATTCATCAATTCTTCCTTTAGGAAGATTCTTGTTCTTTAATAAGTTATCAATCTCAGAGATACGGCCTTCATATTTTTCTTTAAATGTGGCACTTTTCTCTGTTCTTAAGATTGGACCAAACTCAATATCGTTCTCACCATAGAATGCCACATCAGCGCGAATGAATTTGATGATTTCATAGAAAACATCATCTTCTCTAACCATCTTTTCATCAGCAATGACAAAACCGAGTTTAGAGACTTCTTCACGCACTTTAGGGATACATGTATGCGCATCAATGATGAGCGTTTGAATCTGTTCAGTTTTCTTTGGATATTTTTTTAAAATATCGATGATAAGATTTCCGCCCATACCAGCAATAATGACATTGTGGACTGTGGCAGGTAAATCTTTGATTCCATCACTAAATAATGGAACGATATCATCAAGTAAGTCTTTCTCTCTAAGAGCTTTGACTAAACGGTTATATGGACCTTTCTTATTTTCTACTGCGTAGCCATGGCTAATTACGCCACCTTCAAATAAGGCGATGATGAGTTTTCCATGATCAGCGCCGATATCAGCAGCGATTCCTTTAGGAACCATTTTATAAATAGTCTTTAAACGCTCAGAAAGGTTTTCCATTATAGTTTGTCCTTATAGTCTCCAAGCTTCTTACTACGAGCAGGGTGTCTTAATTTCTTAATTGCCTTGGCTTCAATTTGTCTAATACGTTCACGTGTAACACCAAAAATCTTGCCGACTTCTTCAAGTGTCTTTGGACAGTTGTCGTCTAAACCATAACGTAAACGAATAACTCTTTCTTCACGATCTGTTAAATCTTTTAAGATTGAGTAAAGTTGTTCTTTTAATAATTGTCTTGTAGTGTACTCCACTGGTGATTCGCTTTCTTTATCTTCGATAAAATCACCTAAGTGGGAATCATCTTCTTCACCGATTGGGGTTTCTAATGAAACTGGTTCAAGAGCGATTCTTTGGATTTCTCTAATTCTCTTAGGAGTTAATTCACCACCCATAGCTTCAGAGATTTCTTCCGCTGTTGGTTCACGACCTAAGTCTTGGATTAATTGTCTTTGGACTCTGGTCATCTTGTTGATTGTTTCAACCATATGGACAGGAATACGAATGGTTCTGGCTTGGTCAGCAATCGCACGTGTAATGGCTTGACGAATCCACCATGTCGCATATGTAGAGAATTTATAACCTTTTGTGTAGTCGAACTTATCGACCGCTTTCATTAAGCCAAGGTTACCTTCTTGGATTAAATCCAAAAATTGCATACCACGACCCACATAGTGTTTCGCAATGTTAACAACTAAACGTAAGTTACAGTTGATTAATCTTTCTTTAGCTTCTTGGTCACCTGCAAGGATCTTTTTAGCTAAGATTGGTTCTTCTTCTGGTTTTAATAAGTCGTATTTTCCAATTTCTTTAAGATACATCTTAACTGAGTCATTGATTCTCACTTCAGAACCAAGTGTGACATCAAGGTGATCGATATCGATGTCCTCTTCTTCATCTTCAGCATCATCGCTAGCAAAAAAGTCATCATCGCCATCGGCATTTTCATCAAAGGAAATCTTAGATTCGTCAAATTCTTCTTCCTTCTCGTCTTCTTCGTCTTCTTCATCTTCATCAGAAGTTAAAACTTCGATTTCGTTTTCAGCAAAGAAGGCAATAAGAGTTTCTACTGCGTCTTCATCGAGCTCGTAATTATTTAATGCATCGTATATTTCACTTTGGTTAATAAAACCATCTTTCTTGCACTTTTTTAAAAGTGCTTTTTCCACTTCTTCTAAGGTTTTGATGTTGTCATCACCTTTCTTTTTAATGGCTTTTTTTGCAACTTTTGCCTTTTTTGGTTCTTCGAGTGTTTCTGTAGCTTTCTTTCTGCCCATACTATTTTCCTCCCTCTTTTTTGTTCTTTTGTTCAACTTTCTTCATCTTGCGACGATTGTATTCTGCGAGGATACGCGCTTTTTCTAATGGATCTTTTCCGCTAAGCGATAATTCTAACGTATCTTTCTCGAATATCTTTTCCTTCTCGTCATTCATAGAAGAAAGTAAGTTTTCTAATAATTCTTTAGAACATTGTGTGTTATGCATTGGTTCTAATGACATATCCACAATTTCTCTAACAAGTGAATCTTTATTCTCTAATTCACTACTTTCTATAGAAGACATGACGTCTAACATACTGAAATTATCATGAATTTTTGCGTAGTCGATGACGTAATTGGCAACTTCGCGATAAACATCATCATAGAAGCCACCGACATTTTCTTCGTAGAAGTAAATGGCTTCTTGATTATTCAACATTTGGTATAAAAGTTCGCGTTCTGCGAGTTCAAGCCTTCTAAGGACCTTTCTCTCTGGATGAAAATCACGAATAACGACACTTGGGTCACTATTTTGTTCTTTTGCTTCAAGTCTTGCTTTCCTGAGCAAGTCACGAATGGCTTGGACTTCAAATCCGGTTACGCCCGCTAACTTAATAAGATATGAATCTAATTCTAATTGGCTCTTAATATCCAATAAGATTGGAATAAATTGTTTAATGAGAGCTTTCTTAGAATCTAATGTGGTTAATGGATTTGTATTTTTGAAGTAATTAAGTGCAAAGTCGATGCGGCTAATAAGATTATTAACATATCGTTTGAGCGCTTCTGGACCATCTTGATTCAAGATTTCATCAGGGTCTTTTGGACTGTTCTGGTTATCAACGATACGAACATTGATTCCGGCCTTAGCAAGTGCCTTACTGGCTTCCATCATGGCTTTTTGGCCAGGTAAATCGCCATCAAGACAAAGTCTTACTTCAGCATTCAAGCTTCTTAACATGCCGATATGTTCTTTTGTTAAAGCAGTACCCATTAAAGCAACCGCGTTATCGATACCGATCTTTCCTAACGCAAAGACATCCATAAAGCCTTCACAGACATAAATAAATCCGTTAAGCTTTGCTTTTTCCTTAGCGATGTGGAAATTGTAAAGAACATTAGACTTATGGAATAGGTATGTTTCAGGTGAGTTCACATATTTGGCTTCTGAACCACTGCCTAATCTTCTAGCACTATAGCCAATGACATTTCCATCTGCATCACAGATTGGGAATATCACTCTACCCGCACTTTTATCGACATAATTTCCATTACTTAATACAGCAATTCCAATATCATCAATGGTCTTAAGTGAGTGACCTTTACTTTGTAAAAAGTCACATGTTGCCTTTCCGTCTTTGAAGGAATAGCCGAGTCTATATTTGGTTCTACACGCAGCATCAAGGTTACGGCTTTCAAAATAATCTAAACCTTCCTTACCTTCTTCGGTGTTGAGTGCGTATTGGTAATAAATAGTTAAATCATTTAAGGCTTTAAGAAGTGGAACTTTCTTTTCATCGACTGGTTTTTGTTTAACAAAACCTTCAAGTCTTGGATCAACATAACCATTTATTTCCGCAACTTTCTTAAGTGCTTCAAAGTAGCCAATCTTTTCATAACGTTGGGCGAAATTAATTTCTGTACCACCAAAACCACAGACCCAGCACTTCCAAATTCTCTTTTCCGGGTTAACAGAAAGGGATGGATTTGAGTCATCATGGAATGGACATGGAGCCCAATAGTTTCTACCTTTTTTGGTGAGACGAATGTATGAGGAAATAACCCCAACCATATCCGAATGGGCTAATACATCTCTAGTTAGTTCTTCTAACTTTGAATCAATCATATAACTATGTTATACACCTACTAATAAAATACCAACAAACTACTAGAAGAAAATCTTAACACTTAAGTATTTTCCGAGTTCGCTAATTGGTAATCTGACTTGTTGCATTGTGTCACGATCACGGATTGTAACAGCATTATCTTCAAGTGTATCGAAGTCCACTGTTACGCAGTATGGAGTGCCAATTGCATCTTGTCTACGATATCTCTTGCCGATGCTGCCTGTGTCGTCATAAACGACAGACATGTATTTGCAAAGAATAGCTTCGATTTCTCTGGCTTTTTCTTCGAGTTTTTTACTTAATGGTAAAACTGCTGCTTTATATGGAGCCACTGCAGGAGCTAAATGCATAACGATACGTGTATCATTATCACCCACAGGTTCTTCGTCGTATGCGTCGCATAATGTCATTAAAACCAAACGGTCTAAGCCGACTGAAGGTTCAATGCAGAATGGAACATACTTTTCATTGGTTTCTGGATCTAAATATTCTAAGGATTCACCACTATAAGACATATGTCTTTTTAAGTCATAATCGGTTCTATCGGCGATACCCCAAACTTCTCCCCAACCGAATGGGAATAAGTATTCAATATCAGTTGTGGCCTTAGAATAGAAAGCTAATTCAGCTTGTTCGTGATCACGGTAACGCAAGTTTTCTTGTTTGATACCTAAATCAGCAATGAAGTCCAAACAATGTTTCTTCCAATAATCAAACCATTTGAGGTCTTCTCCTGGTTTGCAGAAGAATTCCATTTCCATTTGGTCGAATTCACGCGTGCGGAAGGTCATTTGGCCTGGAGTAATTTCGTTTCTAAACGCACGACCAACATTACAAATACCTAAAGGCAATTTTTTTCTTGTTGTTCTTACAACGTTCTTGAAGTTAACAAACATGCCTTGTGCGGTTTCTGGTCTTAAATAAACGACCGCTTTGCTATCTTCAGTAACGCCAATGTGTGTTTTAAACATCATGTTGAACTGACGGATATCTGTGAAGTTTTCACTACCGCAGTTTGGACATTTAACATGGTTTTGATGGATAAAATCCATCATTTGTTCATTCGTCATACCATTAACATCAGCATCTGGGAATTCCGCTTCAATTAATTGGTCTGCTCTAAATCTTTGTTTACATTTTTTACAATCAATAAGTGGATCGTTAAATGTAGAAACGTGTCCTGTGGCTTCCCAAACTTTTGGATTCATTAAAATGGCTGCGTCGATACCGACGTTCATTGGACATTCTTGAACGAATCTCTTCCACCACATTTTACGGATGTTTTGTTTAATTTCGCTACCTAATGGGCCGTAATCCCAGGTATTGGATAAACCACCATAAATCTCGCTACCTTGGTAATAGTAGCCAGAGACGATTAAATGGTTACATACTTTATCAAATTCAAATTTACTCATAGTAACCTCCAAAAAAGCGTGCTCAAATAGTATGCTGATATTTTAGCATATTGTCAACACATTATGAGTGTATTTTTTTCAATTTATTTATTAATAAGTGCGGCACCTTTGAGGCTGACACCATATGACTCTTTTATAAATTCAAAGAATTTATTGAGAACAACTAAAGCATTCTCTTTGCTTACTTCAAATATTGCTTTCGCCATGTCCGAAACAAGGAACGAAGAACGAATGATTAACATTTGTTCTTTTGTTAAATCTCTTTCCATATCTGGTTCTAAACAGTTCTGACAGATGAAACCACCATCATTAAATGAGAATGTGACAATGCCTTGTTTAGATCCGCAGAACACACAGTGTTTGACTTCGAATTCGTATCCGGTTTCTTTGAAAATTTTTGCAAAATATGATAGCAATATTGCCCAAGGTGATTCAGCGGTTTTCATACATATTACCGCGGACATTAAAGAATTAAATATTCTTTCTTTTTCATCATCTTGAACTAAAGTCTTAGTCACTTCCGCCATGAGCATTAAGCTACAAAGGTAATAATAATCGTTTGTGACTTTCATCGGATTTTCAATAATTGAAGCCGACTTTAAAACGGGATATTTGTAATTACCTTCATTAATTTCGATATCTGCGACCACTAATAGGTTGTTTAACGCGGAATTCTTATTTTTTGGATCAAGGATACCTTTCGCTAAGAAAGTCATCTCTCCTTGTTCATTTATAGCATCAATAATCGCATCTTTTTCTTTATAGGGTGTTATTGATAAAACAACAATTTTCATTTTGTTTATTTTTTGTATTTATATCCGTAAGTCTCAAGAGACTTCTCATCATCTCTCCATCCTTCTTGAACTTTGACAAATAATTCCAAGAAGACATGTTTATGCAATAAAATCTCGATATCTTTTCTTGCTTGGCTGCCGATTGCTTTGATTCTTTTACCACCCGCACCAATGACGATACCTTTTTGGCCGTCTTTTTCCACGATTATGCTTGCGCGGATATGAACTGGATTTTTTTCCCATTCGATGTTATCCATATAAATCGCTGTAGCGTGAGGAACTTCATCGCGTAAGTTTCTTAAAATTTTTCCACGAATAATTTCTTTGATTTGGAAAATCGCATCTTTGTCAGTGATTTCTTCCGTTGAATAATAGGCTGGACCTTCTGGTAATAATTCGATGAGTTTATTTAATAAAGTGTCGATATTAAATCTCTCTGTCGCCACTGTATCAATCATGATGGCGTTAGGAACTTTATCTAAATAAATCTTTTTTAGATTTTCCACTTTATCAAGTCTCGCTTCATCAATCTTGTTAAAAACAAGAATTAAAGGAGCGTTATTAATATCTAAGTGTTCCAAAATGTATTCATCACCTGGGCCAAAAGGAACTGAAGCATCCACCACTAAGATGTTGGCGTCAACATCGTGTGCAGCGCTATAGGCCATATTGTTCATTTCTTGGCCGAGTCTTTCTTTTGGTTTATGAATCCCCGGAGTGTCGGTAAAAACAATTTGCACTCCTTCCGCATTATAAATGCCTTTAATCGCATTTCTTGTGGTTTGGGATTTATCAGTGACAATACTAATTTTCTTATTTAAAATGCCGTTCAACAAAGTTGATTTGCCAACATTAGGACGGCCTAAAATAGCTACAAATCCAGATTTCATTATTTGTTTAAATCCTTTGGTGAGAAAGCGAAAGGAAGTAATTCTCTCGCACTAGTTTCTTTAACGTCGCCTTTGACATTGCTCATATAAATAGGAGCATCTTCCATCATGAGTTCGCTGATAACTTGTCTACAAGCACCACATGGTGAGCAAGGCTCTTCTGTATCAGCACAAAGTGCTAAAGCGGCGATATCTTCTTTCTTGTATCCGTTCATGTAAGCGTGATAAATCGCATTTCTTTCAGCACACATACACATTGAGTAAGCGGAATTTTCAATATTCGCACCAAGGAAAACTTTTCCATCTTTAGTAAGTACTGCAGCACCCACTTTAAAATTGGAATATGGTGAATAAGATAATTCACGTGCTTCTTTTGATTTTTGAATCAATTGTTCTTTTGTCATGTTAGTTCTCCTTTGGAGGTAAGATTTCATCTTGTAATTTGAACATCACTACCTCATCTTCTTTTGTCATGTGGTCATAGCCTAATAAATGCAATAATCCATGGACGAATAAGAAAGATAATTCTCTTTCTAATGGATGGCCGTATTCCTTGGCTTGTTCATTAGCCTTTTCGACACTGATATAAATATCGCCAAGTGGAACAGGTCCATTACCATGGAGTTTAGTATCTCTTTCTTCATCGCCATCAAGGAAGGCGAATGAGATGACATCTGTCGGACGATCCACGCTGCGGTATTCCTTGTTTAATTGATGGATGAATTTGTTATCCACTAAAGTGACACTTAAAATAGCCTCACAACTTAATTTCAAGTGATTAAAAGTTTTTTCCAATAAACCGAGATAAATATCTTCGTATTTCTCGTATCCAGAAACTTGTGAATCGAAATCTAATTCCATGGGCTATTATAATAGCACACTAAATTATTATTTACTAATCATTTTCATTATGGGAATTAATGGAGTTTGAGATTTTCACTTTAACAATGTTAAATTCGTTAATTTTCTCACTAAAAGAGAATAGATCTTGAAGAGTTCTTAAAATACCGATCGAGATGATGCTATAGAAGATGATGTATGGGAATGATGAAATACCACTTAGTCTCATGGTTAATAAAGCTACCAAAGTTAATAGTCCAGCATATAGGTAAGTGCACACTAATTTGATATAGCTATAGTTATATGCTTTACTATGTAAAATTCTGACTTTATTTTGTAGTTCTTCCCCATTTTCAGCGTTATCTAAATCCTCTTCTAATTCGTTTACTTCTTCCGCTTTTGATTTGAGCATTGGCGAGACAAAAATCCACTCAAAAACAGCGATGACAATAGGGACTAAGACAAGCATGATGTTTTTAATGTCATTTAGTAGCACCACTGTGCTTAATCCAATAAGGACAACAAACAAGATAATGAGATTCATTGGGGAAGATAAAGCCAAGCGTTTGTAGTTTTCAAATCTCGTTAAATATTCACGATATCCTTGAAGTGGTAAATTCTTTTCTGAAAAGAAGAATTGATCGAGTTTTTTCATAACATTAAAGCATGATGCTTTGAGCACTAATTCCAGGACAATTGCCACTGATAAAAATATCGCCGGAATATAGATAGGCGTGTCGTCTTTAACAAAGTAAATTCCAACCGCTGCGCAAGCGGCGACAAGGATTTGAATAAAACCTAATAAAACGCTTGTGGTTGTTTTAAGTGGAGAGACCGCCTTATTCTTGCACGGTCTTTTCTCAAATGATTCCACCATTAAGCCTGTCCCATCCCAAATATCGCCGAATTTCTTTAACGGCATAGAACCACTTCCACTTTTTGGATCAAGGTAATATACCTTCTTCCATTTCACCTTGGTAACTACCACTGCGTGTTTAGCCCCATTTTTAAGTTCAATGGTAAGAATTAAAGGGAAAGATGAGCAAGTGACTATTTCCTCTTTATTATTAGCCTCAAAAGCCGTGAAATTAATTCCTTGTTCATATCCGAGTTCCACCAAATCATTATAAGAATAGTAACCATGATTCTCGTCTTGTGGTAAATATAGATAGTTTTTATCTTTATTGATTGTCGCGAGAACCATCTTCAGACACGCAAATCCGCAGTCATCTTTCAAAATTTGTGGGATATAAAACATAAATGTACCTCCTACAAACACATAGGGGGTACACCGTTAATATAGTTGCAAAATATTTTTTCGCAAAAAGAAAAGACTCTTTAAAGAGTCTTATTTTTTAAACATTTTCTTGAACTTCGCAAATAAGCCATCATCTTTCTTAGCTTCTTTGAACTTCTTCAATACTTCTTTTTGGCCTTTACTTAAGGAAGTTGGAACCTTGATATCTAACTTCACATATTGATCTCCAGGTTTGCCGCTTCTTAAGTCTTTAACGCCGCATCCTTTCATTCTAAGGACTTGACCTGGTTGACTACCCTCTGGAATAGTTAATGTAACATCACCATAGACGGTTGGAACATCAATCTTAGTTCCTAAGCAGGCATCGACAAAGTCGAGTGGGACTGTTAAGGCGATATCATTGCCTTCACGCTTGAAGTATGAGTGCTCCTTAACAAGGATTTCAATATATAAATCTCCATTAGGACCACCGTTAACGCCTCTTTCACCATTACCACGGGAAATAATTTGCTGTCCGGATTTAATACCTGCTGGAATATGAATCTTAATAGTTTTTCTTTTGTGGTTGTAACCTTTTCCACCACAATCTTTACATTTATTTTTAATAGTTTTACCAGAACCATTACATGAAGGACATACTTCTTGGCTTTGTACAGTTCCGAATAAAGATTGTCTTCTGACACTAACATATCCCGCACCTTTACAGTTAGAACAGGTTGAGATATCACTTGGACTAGCCGCGCCTGTACCACCACAATGTGTGCACATTTCATCGACTTCAATAGTCATTTCTTTATCCGCACCATTAATCGAATCCATGAAGTCAATTTTGATACGATTAATGACATCGTTGCCTCTTCTAGGTCCGGTTGGATTTCCCCTTTGTCTAGCGCCTCCACCGAAGAATTGGCTGAAGATATCTCCTAAATCAGAGAATCCTCCAAATCCACCGCCCCCAAATCCACCTTGGAATGGGTTGGCACCTGGATTACCACCAGCTTGTTCAAAGGCAGCATGACCAAACTGGTCATAAGCGCTACGTTTTTGATCATCATAAAGGATATCATAGGCTTCTTGTACTTCTTTAAATTTTGCTTCGTTACCAGTTTCTTTATTATCTGGGTGATAAGTCTTAGCTAATTTACGGTAAGCACTTTTAATTTCGTCTTTTGTGGCATTCTTTTTCACACCTAAGACTTCATAAAAATCTCTTTTTTCAGCCATATAAAATTCTCCTTTCCTTATATTTACCGAAAGGGCCCGAAGGCCCTAACGGTTTAGTTTTAGATAGAATCTAATTAAGCGTTGTTATCGCCTTTTTTGGTGAAGTCGGCATCGACGACATCATCTGGATTGCTACCAGCTGGTTGATCGCTACCATTGCTATTTGGAGCAGCACCTTGGTTAGCTTGTTGTTGTTGCATATAAGCAGCAGCTTGTTCTAATTCACCGATACGTTTCTTGAGTGTTTCCATATCGTTATTGTCTAAAGCAGTCTTTAACTCATCTCTTAATTTTTGAGTTTGTTCTTTTTGTGCTGGATCCATAGAATCGCCTTTTTCTCTCATAGCAGCGTCGATGTCATTAATAAATGATTCGGCTTTGTTCTTGAGTTCGGTTTCTTCTTTTCTCTTGTTATCGGCTTCAGCGTTTTCTTCTGCTTCACGGACCATTCTATCGATATCTTCTTTGCTTAAGCCATTAGATCCAGAAATTGTGATGTTTTGTTCTTTTTGTGTATCTAAGTCTTTCGCGGAAACTTTAACGATACCGTTAACGTCGATAGAGAATGTCACTTCAATTCTTGGTTCACCTCTACGAGCTGGTTTAATACCAGTTAATTGGAAGTGGCCTAATAATTTATTGTCGTGTGCCATTGGTCTTTCACCTTGATAGACCATGATGTCAACGGCTGGTTGGTTATCCGCAGCGGTTGAGAAGATTTGGCTCTTTGTGGTTGGAATTGTAGTATTACGTGGAATGAGTGGAGTCATCACTTCACCTAATGTTTCAATACCTAAGGTTAATGGAGTAACGTCTAATAAGACGACATCCTTAACATCACCACTGACGACACCACCTTGATAGGCAGCACCGATAGAGACAGCTTCGTCTGGGTTAACGGATAAGTTTGGTGTTTTACCAGTTAATTGTTTGACGAGCTCTTGGACCGCTGGCATACGGATGGAACCACCGATTAAGAGAACTTGGTTGAGTTCGTTTGCACCCATATGAGCATCAGCTAACGCTCTTCTAACTGGTTCTTCACATCTCTTCAAGAGATGACGTGTTAAGTCTTGGAATTTAGCTCTTGTTAATGTGGTCTCAAAGTTGACTGGACCTGCACTGGTCATAGAGATAAATGGTAAGGAGATAACTGTTTCTGTTAAAGCGGATAATTCAATCTTGGCTTTTTCAGCAGCTTCTCTAATTCTTTGTAATGACGCTTTGTCGGTAATCTCGACATTTGTTTCAATCTTGATTTGGGCTTTGATCCAATCAGCGACGACTTGATCCCAGTCATCACCACCGAGTTTGTTATCACCAGCGGTAGAAACAACTTCAAATGTACCATCACCGATATCAAGGATGGAGACATCGAATGTACCGCCACCTAAGTCAAAGACTAAGATTTTTTCGGATTTTTCTGATTCTAAGCCATAGGCTAATGCGGCAGCTGTTGGCTCGTTAATAATACGAACGACTTCTAAGCCAGCGATTTGACCAGCATCTTTTGTGGCTTGACGTTCTGCGTCATTGAAGTATGCAGGAACGGTAATAACAGCTTTTTGAATCTTTTGACCGATATTCTTTTCTGCATAGTTTTTCATATAAGCGAGAATTTTCGCAGAGATTTCTTGCGGAGTGAAGTCCTTGTTAATGCAGTTAATATGGACTTTTTCAGCAGTTCCCATTTTTCTTTTAATGGAACTCACTGTATCAGGATTCATAACTGCTTGTCTTTTGGCAGCATTACCAACGATTTCTTCACCACTTGCTTTAAAAGCAACGACTGATGGAGTGGTTGGCGTTCCTTCTGGGTTAGGGATAACCTTAACTGTGCCATCGGCTTGTAAATAACTCACGACGGAGTTTGTTGTACCTAAATCGATACCTAAGATAATTTCTTTTGCCATAATTATTTCCTCCTTATTTATGCATCGGTTTTTTCTTCTTTAATTTCTTTGTGTTTGACACTCACTGTGACATTCGCAGGTCTAATTAAGCGATCATGAAGCTTATAACCTTTGAATTGGACATCGAGAACGACATTTTCTTCGCCTTCGTTTTCCTTTGTATCCACAGCTTGCATCGTATCTGGTGAGAATTTATCTCCCACCTTTGGTTCGATTTCCGTCACACCTTCGTTTTCTAACGCCGCAACTAAGTTGCGATAGATGTATTGGAATCCAATTAGATAATTCTTTAAGTTTGGATCAGTTGGTTCATTTTTGAGAACGGCGTAGAAGCTATCTAACACTGGAAGTAATTCATCGATGAATCCTTCAGCGCGATACTTCATCGCGGACATATGATCCTTTTCTAATTGCTTTCTTAAGTTTTGCGTATCTGCATAGGCACGGAAGTATTCGTTTTTCCAATGCTCAGCGTCCGCTTTTGCTTTTTCCTTTTCTTCTTCTACTTTATGTAGTTTTCTTTGAAAGGACTTTCGGGGATTTTCTTTTTCCTGAATTTCTTGTTCTAATTCTTCTTCATTAGGCATCCTCGTCATTTCCTCCTTTGCTTAAATCATCAAAATATTTATTTAACTCTTCTGCGATGTACTCTAAGGCAGAGAGGGCTTTGTCATAATCCATTCTTGTTGGACCAAGGAGTGTGATTGATGTTTCATCACCATCACCAATTTTGATTTTTGTGGTCACCATACTAACATCTGGATTAGTTTCACCAATGTTAATGGCAACTTCTTTATCTTTCTTACCGGCTTCTTTGAAGACTGATTTATCGTTTAATAGCTTGAAGACTTCTTGAAGTTTTTCGGCATCGGACTTGAACTCAGGCTGATTGAATAATTCTTCTCTACCATATAAGCTCAAGCGGTCACCAGCGAATCTAATGAATGTTTCAAGCAAAGCTTGGTAAACAATATCGTGAGAGACAACGTAATCGCTGAGGACGGGTTTTAAGGCTTCCATCTTATTGACGAGTTCGCCAACAGGTGTGCCTTTTAATCTATCGTTTAAGATCTTCACACAATCCACTACTTCATTAGCTTTAATTGTGTTAGGAACGATGAATGTTTTGTTTTCGACATATCCTTTATCAGTAACGAACACCGCAGTTAAGGTGTTATCACTAATTTGAATAAGTTGCACATTAGCGAGGCGTTCGATATTTCCGCTATTTCCGGTGACGACAGACACTAAGTTAGTCATGTGAGATAAAATCTCGCAACTCTCTTTAATGACTTCTTCAACGGAATGAATTTTTTGTTCAAGAACCATTTGCAATGAGCTCTTTAAGGATTCATCTACGCTTCTATCACGTAGGTGTTCGCAATAATATCTGTATCCTTTAGAAGAAGGAACACGTCCGGAACTACTATGAGTCTTTTCTATGAATCCCATCTTCTCAAGGGCGAACATTTCATTTCTGATGGTCGCGGATGAATAGGGAAGATGATATTCTTCGATTAATGTGTGACTTCCGATTGGTTGTGCATTCTTGATGAAGTATTCAACAATGTATTTTAGAATCAAATCACTTCTTGTTAATCCCATATCATTTCCTCCTTTTTAGCACTCATTTCTTCTAACTGCTAACTATATTTTAGCGAAATGATTAGCACTGTCAATAATAAACTGCTAAAAAAGTGCAATATTTCATGCACTCTTTGAAAATTATTAATATAAATAAGGATTTTAAATGCGCGTGTCGATGGCAAACGAGCTAGTCAAACGGTCAATAACACCGCGTTCTGTACGGTTTTTAATAAAGTAAATAAGGTCCAAAATAACCAAAATTACAATCGATTCACTAAAGGAACGGATAATGACTTGCCTAACCATTAGGTTCTTTCCATCGCTTGCGACATATCTAATTCCTAATAATGCTGATCCAATGTTATAACCATGGCTAACTGACATAATTAATGAACCTAGGGCAAATGATAAAGCAAAAGAAAATCCAATTCCGATTAAAACGTAGAAAATAATGTGGAAATTTAACATAGTTAAAAATGGAACTGCGCTGCCAAATCCAATACCTATATAAATGAGTAAATTAACGATATAAGCCCATACCCTTTTAGATAATCTTGCTGTTTCCATTATTCGCTTAACTCCATAATAATCTGGTCTAAAACCATCATACCATCATATGTTGGAAAAACGCGTTCTTCATCTAAAAGCAACAATCCTTGATTAACTAACCTACTAATTGTTTCTTTGTGCGCTTCCAAAAAGTTGATTCCGAAACGATAAATATAGTCATTAAACTCAATTCCACGATTTGTTCTTAAATTGAGCATCAAATAATAGAGTTTGTCATCTTCTCTGGTGACATGTTCTTCTTCATTAATATATTTACCAGCGTTATATTTGCTAATACTTTTAGTATTTGTGTATCTAGTTTCTTTTAGATAACCCGCTGCTCCCATTCCAAATCCATAATAATGTTCATCTTTCCAGTATGTGAGATTGTGTAAACTCTCTCTTCCTGGTTTGGCCCAATTAGAAATTTCATAATGAACAAATCCTTTTCCTTTAAGGAATTCTTCAGCGTAGTCATATAAGTCACGAGATAATTCTTCTTTTGGTTCGCTTACACCCTTAATGAAAAACATTGTATTTGGATGGACTGTTAGGCTGTAACAGGAGATATGATCAATTCCAAGACCGATAAGATTATCTAAATCTTTCTTGAATTGCTCTTTTTCCACACTAGGAAGCCCGATTATTAAATCAGCGTTAATATTATCAAAACCAATTTTTCGGGCCATAGAAATGGCGGTTTTAACGTCTTCATAGGTATGTTTTCTACCAATACTCTTTAAGATTTCATCATTCGTGGTTTGAACCCCTAATGAAATTCTATTAACGCCAAAGCGTTTCATCATCTCTAATTTTTCTTTAGAAAGAGATTCTGGATTAGCTTCAAAAGTATATTCTTTAACGATACCTGTATATGGTTTGATTATTTTTAATAATTCCAAAAACAAATCATCATCTAATGCGGTTGGAGTACCTCCACCGACATAAATGGTTTCAATTGTATCTGGCACATTATAATAATCCATCTCCTTTTGTAAGGCAGATAGATATTTGCTTGCAAATAAACGAAAATACTGTAACTTTGGAAAGTCACAGTAATCGCATATATGCCGACAAAATGGGATATGTATGTAAATGGCTGTTACTGGCCTATTTATCTTCCTTTTTATCGGCATTGTTTTCTATCTCTTCTTCATCGTCGTTTTGACAATAATCGGAAATTTCTTTAGCTAAGTGTTCATCTTCCACAGGTTGGAGGATGCGATCTAATTCTTCTTGAGCGTAGTCTTGTTCGGTTTTTTGTTCTTTGCTTTCATCTTTGAATTTTGGTCTTAATAATCTATAGATTACATAGGCAACAATAGCGATGAGCGCAAAAGCACCGATGACGATTAATAAAATTACGAAAGGTTGGATATCTGCTAAAATCATAGTTCATTCCTCCTATTTTCTTGGGATTGGTGTGTAGATGAATTTCTTGTTGCTGCTATCTTTACGATAGTAACCGAGTTCCACGAGGTGATCCATCGCGGTTCTGGCTGTTTCATAAACACAACCTATCATACGCTTATATTGAGCGATTGTATAACTT
Source organism: Bacilli bacterium (assembly GCA_016298185.1). Lineage (GTDB taxonomy): Bacteria > Bacillota_I > Bacilli_A > RFN20 > CAG-826 > RUG13091. The sequence continues at coordinate 71,818 of JAEDDA010000001.1, forward strand.
TTTCCGAGTGTGCAATGTCTAGCGTAGAAGCGCGCTTCGTGTTTTCTAAGTGATGGGTCAAGTTCTAATAAGTGTTGTTCTAATCTAAGAGCTTGTTTTTCATCGATTGCTGGCGGAATATAAGCCACAGCGATTTGTTCTTGAACCACTGTCTGTTCGACTGGCTTAACAACTTCAACCTTTGGTTGTTCCACGATTGGTTTTGGTTCTTCAATAACTGGAGCAGGTTGCACAGGTGCTGGTTGAACAGGTGTTGGTTGCACTGGCGCTACATAAACTGGTGTAGGAGCAGGTGCGGGTTGTGGTTCTTCGATGTTGTCAAATAATGATTGTTGAATACTTTGTCCACTATAGGAAGTTGGTTTATCTTCTCTATAGAAGTCTTTTTTAAGTGTATTCGCTTTCATTTCCGCAATGTAATTGAATAAGTCATCGCATTTGCTTTCCATTTGTTTTAAAGCGTAGTTCACAAAATATGTGGTATCACATGTCTTTTGGACTTCGACAAATAAACGGGTAATTTCTTCTTGTTGTTCGACAAGTAAAGATTCAAGTGGCAATAAAACACCGAGTTCGCTTAAGCCATCGTGAGCAAGAATTGCTTTAGCAATAAGTAATGCGACTTCATCAGAGAATGCTGAGAATGGTCTGATGTAATTGATGTAATAATATGCGATAGAGGCTTTTGTAGCAGCGCTTAATGTAGAAGTTGAAATGAAGGTGAATAAGCTTTCCATCATGCCTTCGATTAAATAAACAGGTGCGCTTGTATAAATGCGGTCAATAAGAACTCTGTTTTCGCGGTTCGTATCTTCTGTTGTTCTATAGAAAGTTGTTAATTCACTGGTGCCTAATAAGCGGGAGTAGATTTCCGCTAAGAAGTCGACATCAATTGTATTGACGTGATATTTTTTAACATAGTTAAGAGCGTCAAGATATCTACTTAAGATTCTCACATCCGGTGACGCTTCTCTAATATCACCATGGATTAAAGAACGGATGTAGTTTTCACTGGCTTCGCATTGGTGTTCAGCGGCAACATACTTCAAACTCTTAATTAAGCATTCATCTTCGAATCTATTAACTTCACCATTGGTGACACTTAAACGAGATGATTCTTTCATTAAACGGATGAGTTTCATATCCGCAGAGTTAACTAAAGCATTAACGGATGGACAGAAACACACCACCAATTGATTCTTTTCAATGCTTTTGATTGATAAATATCTGTTGTATCCAGAACGATAATTAAGGATATTGCTCCAAATGTTATCGAACATGGACATTTTAAGTTCCTTACCGACTTCGGATTTTGTCGCGTATTTTCCTTCGGTAAAACGAATCGCTAATTCATTACTTGGCATAATACATTACCTCTCTACACACATTATAAAATAAAAGGCACCAAAGGTGCAACAAGAAACTAAAAATGTACTAATTTTTCACCAAAAAACTAGTTAGTTCTCTTCTTCGTCAATCGATAAGATTGACATAAATGCTTCTTGAGGAACTTCGACAGAGCCGATCTTCTTCATGCGCTTTTTGCCTTCTTTTTGTTTCTCTAAAAGCTTCTTTTTACGAGTAATGTCACCACCATAACACTTTGCTAAAACGTCTTTTCTAACAGCTTTAACATCACATCTAGCAATAACCTTGCCACCGATCGCAGCTTGGATTGGAATCTCAAATTGATGACGAGGAATAACTTCTTTTATTCTACGAATAATGCCTAATCCTCTATGATATGCTCCAGGTCTATAAACAATGCTGCTTAAAGCATCTACGACTGTGCCATTTAATAAAACATCAAGTTTGGCTAGGTCGCCTTGCTTGTAATCAGAGAATTCATAGTCAAAAGAAGCATAGCCTTTTGTATAGCTTTTAAGCTTATCAAAAAAATTGTAAACAATTTCGGAAAGCGGCAATTCATAGGTCAAAATCATTCTCGTATCATCGAAGTATTCGAGGTTAGTGTATATGCCTCTTCTTTCTTGGCAGAGTTCCATGATTGGACCAACGTATTCTTTAGGTGTCATGATGCTGGCTTTGACATATGGTTCTTCTATAGAAGAAATCTTACTACCATCAGGCATCTTTGCTGGGTTATCTAAGTTAATTGTGGTTCCATCTGTAAGATTCACATGATAAATAACGCTAGGTGCAGTTAATATTAGATCGAGGTTATATTCTCTTTCTAATCTCTCTTGGACTATGTCCATATGTAATAAACCTAAGAAACCGCATCTAAAACCAAAGCCTAAGGCTTGGCTAGTTTCAGCAACATAATGCAAGGAAGCATCATTTAATGATAATTTCTCTAAAGCGTCTTTTAAGGCTTGATAATCCCTGCTATCGACTGGATAAAGACCACAATAAACCATAGGGTTAATAACACGATATCCAGGTAGTGCTTCTGCGGTTGGTTTGTCAAAAGAAGTTACTGTATCACCAGGATGGACATCTTTGATGTCTTTGATTTGTCCGCACAAATAACCAACTTGTCCAGCGGTCAATGTTTTGGTCTTAATTTCACCAGGCGTTCTAATGCCGACTTCAGTAACGACATAATCTTTACCAGCTTGCATTAATTTAATGTGATCACCAACGGACACTGAACCATCTTTAATTCTAATAAGAATTACAACGCCTCTATATGGGTCGTAATAACTATCGAAGATAAGTGCTTTTAATGGAGCGTTTTCATCACCTGTAGGTGCTGGTACATTATGCACGATATATTCAAGTAATTCATGAATATGGAACCCAGTCTTTGCGGAAACTTCCACTGCGTTATCGCAAGGAACGCCGATTCTTTGTTCAATTTCTTTCTTCGCCCATTCTGGTTGTGCGCTTGGTAAATCAACTTTGTTGATAATTGGTAAAATTTCGAGATTATTGTCCACTGCTAAATAGACATTTGCAAGTGTTTGTGCTTCCACGCCTTGTGTGGCGTCCACGACTAAAACCGCACCTTCACATGCGGCTAAAGAACGGGACACTTCATAGGTGAAGTCAACATGCCCTGGAGTGTCGATGAGGTTGAAAATATATTCTTCACCATCATCCGCTTTGTAACTTAAAGTTACAGCGTTTAATTTTATTGTAATTCCTCTTTCTCTTTCTAAATCCAAAGAATCGAGAATTTGGTCTTTCATTTCACGGGCTTCAATTGCTCCCGTGGATTCCAAAATACGATCCGCGAGTGTTGACTTGCCATGATCGATATGAGCAATGATTGAGAAGTTTCTAATTTTCTTCTGTTGGAAATCCATAATGGTTAAATTATATCAATAATTTTTACTTATCAAAGAATTTTAAAAGATTTTCTTCCACTTCATCCGCGGAAAGTACCACTTCATAATTCTTCCATTCCGCTCTGTATAAGTCCTGATATTGTCTAGACATGTAGCGTTCATCAATGAGTAAAACCGCACCACGGTCTTTCTCGCTTCTAATGACTCTACCGACAGCTTGCATCACTTTATTCATTCCAGGATATAGATAGGCATAGTCTCTTCCTGGAAGGTCTTTATTATTATAAAATTCGCTAATTTGATCGCTTTCAAAGTTGATTCGAGGCATACCTATGCCAATAATCACCGCACCGATTAAACGGTCGCTAACAAGGTCAATTCCTTCGCTAAATGCACCACCTATAACTAAGAATCCCAATGTGGTTTTTCCTGGATTTGGTTGGAAGTTAAGTAAGAATTCTCTTCTTTCTTCCTCACTCATATCTTTTGTTTGAACAAAATAGTTATAGTCTTTTAAATCTAAGTAAAGCAAAAGATTTTCCATATATTCATAACTAGGTGAATAGATGAAATAATTGCCAACTTTGTTTTTAACAAACTTCTTAATATAATTAGCGACTTCTTGATAAGTCTTTTCTCTATTTCTCCATTTTACAGACACCTTTGGTGCTACGAGTAAACGAAGATTATCTATTGGGAATGGAGAAGGAAGAATAAGATGTGGATCGCTACTTTTTTCTCCACCTAATGTATCAATGTAATATTCGATTGGTTGTAAAGTCGCAGAGAAAAATACCGCACCTTTGATATTGCGCAATGTTCTCGCTAAGAAAGAAGAAGCATCCAAACACATCATGCGAATGTTCATCGTATCTGCAAGAATATCTAAATATAACTTATATTTATCTCCATAGAAATCACTGATTTTCACAAACTCATTTACTTCTAAATAGAAGTCTAATAACTCATCAGTCATTTCTTTATGTTCATTTTTATTAATGTCCTGACAAGTATTAACGAGATACACTAACGGGTCTTCGATTTCCGCTGGGTAATGGTCGAGGATATATTGTCCTGGCTCTTTACCTTCCATTAACTCTTTAAACATTTTGTTTAATTTCGTAAAAGCGCGTTTAATTTTAAGATGTTTACTATGTCTCATCGACTTTTTCGCCGCTAAGAAAGATTCATAGGAAACAAAACTAGAATACATGTCTCTAGAACGATCCACTAAGTTATGGGCTTCATCCACTAACGCTAAATGATGAGAGGCATCTTCATCGAAGTATCTCTTCATATATGAAATTGGATCAAACATGTAGTTATAATCGCAAATAATGACATCGCAGAATAAAGATAAATCGAGTTCGAATTCAAAAGGACATATTTCATTTTCTCTAGCGATTAATGCGATAGTATCAGGGTCAAATGTCGAATAATTACTCAAAGAGTAACTTAGAACAGTTTGTATTTTATTATAATAACCACGAGCAAATGGACATTCATCTGGATTACAGGCTTTACCTTTACAGAAGCATACCTTATCTTTCGCTGTGATGACTATGTCATTTAAGATAAGTCCTTCTTCTTTCAAGATTTCAATTGCGTTATATGCTGCCTCTTTACCAGGAGTCTTTGCGGTTAAATAGAATATTTTACTTTGTTCATCTTCAGTAAGAACTTTGATAAACGGAAAGATTGTGGACATCGTTTTTCCAATACCTGTTGGTGCTTCACAATAGAAGCGTCCACCATTCTTACCAATTGCATAGCAGTATTTGGCTAATTCACGCTGTCCTTTGCGGTATTTAGAGAAGGGGAATGATAATCTCTTAATCGATTCGTTTTTCTTCTCAAAGTGTCTAAAAAGAATGTTGTAGAAATCGAGATAGTCTTCAATTAAAGAATAGACATATTGTTCTAACTCACTTGCATAGCAAAAGTGTTCCTCAATACGTTTATCTTTCTCTTTGCCTTGTTTAATATATGTAAGTCTAATTGTGATTGTTTCTAAATGCTGTTCTAACGCGAATAAGTAGGCATAACATTTAGCTTGGCCTAAATGCCATTCAATATTCTCATCGCGGAATACTTGTAAGTCTTCCACAGTTGACTTAATTTCATCAATGATGAATTCTCCGTTTTTCTTCTTGATAATGCCATCTGCACGACCATGGAGAATGACTTCCACACCGCTGACGACAAACATATTGCGGAGTGGATATTCACTCATGTAATTGCTGCCTTGTTGAGCTTGATAGGCACTATGGATACGAGAACCTTCTGTCATCGAACTACGATTAAAAACACGGTTATCAATATCACCGGTTCTAAGTAAAAAATCGACTAGTTGATGGACGGATAAATCTAGTGTTCTCTCCATAGTAATATTTAAGAAAAGACTAGATTAACTAGTCTAATTTCTTTCCTAATAATCCTTGGTTGCCATTTAAGAAGGACTTATAATCCATTCTATTTTTGCCTTCTTTTTGTACTTCTAATAAGGCTAATTGGCCACCATTAAGCTGCACGACAAATCCTTTTTTATTGGCTTCGATGATAGTCCCCACTTCTGCGGTTACTTCGTTATTTAAGATTTGTGATTTATAAACTTTAAGTTTCTTACCATCTAAATAGAAATATGCACCTGGATGATCGGATAAGCCCCTAATCCATCCGTGAATTTCATTGATATTTAGATTTAAATCTAACTTTTCTTGTTCAGGCTTAATTGTGGGGCAGAAGGTAACAAGAGATTCGTCTTGTTCTTCGCCAGGAAGATTGCCTTTTGCGTAAGCTTCGATGTTTTCGCTTGCGAGTTCAATCGCGGCTTGAGCCATCTTTTTAAATAAAGAAGTTGCGTTATCATCATCTTCAATAACGACTTCTTTCTTCGCATACATCTTGCCTGCATCCATCGCTGCCACCATTTCCATTAATGTCATACCAGTGACTTTTTCACCGTTAATTAAGGCATATTGGATAGGTGCTGCACCACGATATTTGGGTAGTAATGAACCATGAAGGTTCACACATCCAACCGTTGGAATATCGAGTAGTCCTTGTGGAACGATTTGGCCGTACGCTAATGTGATAATCACATCTGGTTTTAAATCTTTGACAAATTCATATTCCTTACGAATTTTAACAGGTTGAAAAACAGGGATGCCGTATTTTTCGGCAACAACTTTAGTTGGAACTTTTTCTAATTCACCTTTTCTACCTACTGGACGATCAGGTTGAGCGATAAGACCCACAAAATTTAAACCCTTATTTATAAGCGCCTCAAATACTGTCGCGCTTATTTCTGGGGTCCCCATAAAGATATAACGTGTGACTTTTTCTTCCATTGCTATTTAATTATATGTTGTTTTTCTATTTGTTCAAATAATATATTATTTAACTATGAAAATTCTTTTAGTAAGTGATTCTCACGGCAATAACGAAGCAATCAATATGCTTCTCAAACAATATCCAAAAATGGATTTATATCTCCACTGTGGAGATTCAGAAAGTGATGAGTTTTCCTTATATCCCTATCGCGCGGTTAAAGGCAATTGCGATTACGCATATAATTTTCCTGAGTATTTGGTCGTACCCACACCATACGGGAACATGTTCGTACAGCATAAGCCACATCCGAACGCGGATTTATTACGCAGTAATCACATAAAAATATTTGCATATGGCCACACACATGTTAGAAAATATAGCGAAGAGTTAGGGATTATTTTTATCAACCCTGGCGCTATATCATTCGCACGAGATAAGTATGATGGCTCGTACGCGATAGTTACTATTACGGAGAAGAAAGTAGAAGTCGAATTCCACACCCTCGAGGAATCGATTTCTAAGGTATAGATAGAATTGTTAAAAAGTTGAAAGGTAAAAAAATATGGCAACAAAATTCGAAAAAGTGACAGAATTCATCACTGTCGCTGCTCAATTATTGAGCACATCAAAGAGAATGGAAGATATTTTCCATTCCACAATGAAGAGAAATGAAAAGAAGATCGCCGTTGAATACATCAATCACAAAGGTAAGATTAAACACTACCGCTACAGCAAACTTCGTTCACACGCTTATGAATTAGCGAGCGTCTTATCTCAATACTTAATTCAACAACCAAAGAATGTTCCAATCATTTTAAAGTGTGCAAACTCTCCACACTGGTGCGAAATCTTCTGGGCAATCTTAATGTGTGGTTATAAACCACTCCTTATCGATGCTAGAACTTCTAAAGAAGGCGCTATCCACGTCGCAGAAATGAGCAAAGCTTTAGCGATTATTACTGACGATAACAATCAATATCCAATCACAAAGATTTCCTTATCTGATTTATTAGAAGAAAAACATCACTATTCCTTTTCACCAACATGGGAAAACGAAGTTATCTTCTCTTCCAGTGGTACAACAGGTGATGTTAAATTAATGGTTTTCAATGGTGAAAACTTATGTAACCAAATCTGCTGTTCATTAGAAATGGGTAAAGAAACAATGGATCTTATGTACCCAGATAAGATGGGTAAATTAAAGATCTTAGCAATGATTCCGTTCCATCACATCTTTGGTTTCGTCGCTGTCTTCTTATGGTTCTCATTTTATGGTAAAACTATTGTCTTCCCAGCAAGTAACACACCAAGTGATATTCAATATATCTGTCAAAAATGTGGCGTCACACACGTCTTTAGTGTTCCACTATTCTGGGATTCTTTAGCCTTAGGCGTTTCCCGTAAAGCAGAAATGGAAGGCCCACAAAAAGCCGCTTTATTAGATAAGATGATTGGTTTCAATACTGGTAAAATCACAAAAGAAGAAGCCGGCATTGCCGCAACTAAAGTCGCACGTGATACAGTCCAAAAGAAATTATTAGGTAATAAAGTTCGTTACTGCATTTCTGGCGGCGGATTCTTATCTAGAGAAACCTTAACTGCAATCAATGGTTTAGGTTATAACCTTTATAATGGTTATGGTATGACCGAAATCGGTGTTACATCCGTTGAACTTTCTCCACTCGTGGAAGTTAGATTAAAGGGTCGTATCGGTAGACCACTACATGGTGTTGAATACAAAATTGATGGCAATGGTCAATCCGGTGAATTATTAGTGAGATCCGGAACTGTCCACATCAGAGAAATCATCAACGGTGTTGAACAACCAGCCACATTAACTCCTGAAGGATTCTTCCGTACAGGTGATATCGCTGAAACAGACGCAACAGGTGGTTACTACCTCAAAGGTCGTATCAAAGATATTATTATTAACGCTGATGGCGAAAACATCTTCCCAGATGAACTTGAAATTTATTTTAAAGATTTACCATTAGTTCAACATTTATGTGTTTTAGGTTATTCTCCAGAACACAATAATGTGGAAAAGATTGCTTTAGTCTTAGAATTAGACAACAAATCTAATGATGAAGACCTCGTTAAGATTAGAGAACAAATCGAAACCATCGTTCCAAACTTACCACATAAAGTGAAAATCGATGGCGTCTTCCTCTCAAGAGGAAAATTACCACTCGCTAACAATATGAAGGTCAAACGTTTCGTCATCAAGAAAGCGTTAGAAGAAAATAGCAACGAATATGTTTCTATCAACAGCAAGAAAGAAGCCAGAACATTCGAAGGTTTCAACCCTGAAGACATCGAAGTTATCTTAAAACCAATGAGACATATTTTCAGTGAAGTTCTTATCCTACCTGAGTTCAAAATTGATGATGATGCACACTGGATCAATGACTTAGGTGGCGACTCCATGAGTTATGTTGAATTGATTCGTGATGTTCAAGACGAATTTGATATCGAGTTCCCAGAATCACTATTAACAGGTACAATGGCGACCATAAACGATTTCGTATACGAGGTTGCAAAACTCAAATATGGCGAGCCAAAGAAAGCAAAAAAAGCCGCTAAACCAGAAAAGAAGCATAAAAATGCTAAGAAATAAATTGATTTATTTATCTTCATTTGATAACATAATCAACGATATTCAAAAAGAGAGGTAAATTATGGCTAACATAAAATCCCAAATTAAACGTAATCGCACAAACGAAAAAGCGCGTCAAAGAAACGCATCCGCAAAGAGCGCAGTCCGTACTGCTGCTAAAAAAGTCAAATTAGCAGTTGAAGCTAAAGATTTAGCTAAAGCTGAAGAATTATTAAATGCAGCTTTCCGTCTCATCGACAAAACAGTCAGCGATGGAATTCAACACGAAAACACAGCTGCCAGACAAAAAGGCGAATTACAACGTTTAGTCAATTCTATTAAATAATAGAATTAGATATTAATCTCTTTTGAAGTTTATTAAGAAAAGTTCAAAAGCATAGAAGCGGTCAACTTGGCCGCTTTTAATTTGCAAATCTAAATTAAATAAATCGTCAAGTGTTTTATGAATTGCCTTTTCAGACATATTAAAGGTTTTCTTCTTTAAGATTTGTACTCTAATAGGTTTGATTTTTAATTCACTAGCAATTTCATCATTTGTGAAACTCTTCTTAGAGAGGAACACCACTTGATTTAATAAACGGAATTGGTTTCCAAGCATACTAATTAAAGTCACTGGTTCAACATTAGAAACTTGTAAGTCTCTAAATAAACCAATGGCTTTTTCATTTTCACCATCTAATAAATAGTTAAATATTTGGAAGGTGTTTTCTTCTAATGGTCTTGTGACGAGTAAAATAACATCTTCATATGTAATATGCTTGGTGTATAAAAATAACTTAATAACACTGTGCTTTAATAAAGGGATATCACCCGCTGTGCGGTCCACCAATTCCATAATTGCGTCACTATCAATCTTGCTGCCTGGATTTTTTTCGATAGAATCATTAACAACTTTACGGACATATTCATTCCATTCCTTAATTGTGGGATCACCCATAAAGGTCACTTTTGCGTTCGCTTCAATGAGTTTGAATAGCTCGCTATTCTTGTCTACTTCTGCTGTTGGAACGGTCAAAATTAAATCACAATCTGGATTTGGGTTCTTAATATAAGAAATAAGAGTTTTATAATCTTGATCAGCTTCAATCTTGTTTCTTGGTTTTGGTTTCATTAAAAAATAGCAATTATCGACCGCGACAACCTTTTTGTCATATCCCAAAGGAACATAATTCGCGTCATCGATAATTTCTTGAATCAATGTGTTATTTCCATCATAGCGCACAAAATTCATGTCATCACGTTCTGGTAAAGACTGTTTAGCGATGGCTTTAACGACTTTTTTAATTTCGGAGCTTTGATTGCTATATACAAGATGAAGCATAGGATAATTATATAATAACTTTCCAAAAACTACATAAAAATGTAGTTGGAATATGTAATTGTCCCTTCAATATCAGTTCTACGAATCTTTACATTTTCTTCCTCCAATATCTTTAAAACCGATTTATGAGGATGTCCATATTTGTTGTTTTTGCCCACGGAAATAATCGCTGTTTCCGGGCTTACTAAGTGAACAAATTCTTTTAAGGTCGAAGTATTAGAACCATGATGTCCCACTTTTAAGATGTCGCAGTCTAAACTCGGGTACTCATTAATAATATTTTGTTCCACCATTTTCGTTGCATCTCCCATCATTAAAAATTGCTTATGCATCAAGGAAAAGCCAATCACTAATGAGCGGTCATTTTCATCGGAATATTCCGCAATATGATTGTTGTAATTTATAAATGTTATTCCACCTATTGAAATGGGAAAATTATCATTGTTAGTTTTCACTCTTTTGACATAAAAATTCTCTTTTAGAGAATCAAGCGCTCCTGAGTGGTCAAAATCATTATGGGAAGTAATCACTAAATCAATGTTATAAATCCTCTTCTTTTTTAAGAAAGGAATCAGCGTTTCTTTCGCTAAATCTGTATATGCCAACCCACCCGTATCTAATAAGATTGAAGTTGTTCCTTTTCTTATTAGGCAAGAATCACCTTGCCCAACATTAATAAAGCAAATCTCTTCGCTAATAAAGTTATCAATGGGCAGATGATAAAGAATTAGTCCAACAAGAAAAAATGCCGCTATTGCCTTATAAATAGGAATAAAACCAATGCTTCGGTAGTAGCAATAAGCAATAAACACGAAAGCAAAGAGAAAAACCATCCATCCCATAAATGGAGGGGCATTTATTTGAAACGATACTTTTGCTAGCCAACCTAAAAGATTTCCTAATCCTTTCGTGGAAAAATTCACAATTCCATATATTGGGATTCCATAAAAGCATAATAGAGATATAACTGCAATAAATATGAAAAATGGAGACAAAATAAAGTTAGCTATCAAAGATAGAGGATTAGTACCATTATAAAATTTGAGTTCAAAAGGAATGAAAAAGATATAGATAAGAAGTAATTCGTATGGTTTCTTCCATCTTCTTTTTATATAGGTTTCCGCTTCTCTAATAATCTTGATAAAAAACGGCATTGTGAAACCAATAATAAAACTCATTTGATATCCCAAATGGTAATCAAATAGAAGAAAGAAAAAACCCACTATTCCTATTATATTTAAACCAGAAAATCTCTTCTTTAAAAAGAATTCGTTTATATACCGAAAAATCTTTAAAACGATAATACGAATAATCGTGAATCTCGGAAAGGTAAAAATAAGATATGGAAATAAGACCACAATTGGTAAAAACTTCCATTTTTTATCTTTAATAAAATAGGAAAGAATAAACGCAAATAAATGTAAGTAAGCATGGATGAAAATACCTGAAGCATTAATTAGTCTTCCGATATGCAATTCTTTAGCGTCGCTTATTAATTCATCATCTTCACTATCAGAGAATAGCAAAGCACTTATAAGGTTCTTAGTTTTATCATCGAAATGTGAAAGAAATTTTTCTCTTCTATTTCTAATACGAATAGGATTAGAAAATTTCCTTTCTATCTTCTTTATTGATAAAGAATAATAAACACCTTTCTTATTGAGATAATCTTTAAAGTCGAATTGTGACTCTAAAGTTGTAAAAGAAAGCTTCTCTTTTTGTCCCGTTATTTTTAGATAATCCCCTATTTCATAGTCGTTATTTTTGTAATATGAATATAGTTTTTCTCCACCAGAAAGAATAAGAAAATAGTTCGGGTGGGAATCAATGACTATACCACTATAGCTCTCTTTTTTAACATCGATTTTGATATAGCTGATTCCCACACCGATTATGGTTAATCCCACCGCTATTAAACCAATTTTCTTTCTATAACGATAAAAAATTAGGAGATTGATAAATACGGTACATATAGAAAAAATGATAATTTGATAACGGAAGGATAGTCCAATCCAAAAACAAATAAATAATAAGAAGATTATCACGCGTGTAGGATGACGTAATTTCTTACCTTACGATAAGTGGCATTACCGATACCATAAACTTCCATGAGTTGTTCAATAGTTTGAAAAACACCATTGCTGGTACGATAACTAACGATGGAACTAGCAATAGAAGATGTAATTCCATTAACATTAGTTAATGTGTCAGCAGGATCTGAGTTGATATTCACTTTAACAATTGGATTATTGTTGCAAATATCTGTGGCGTCAAATTTACTAGCAACATAATAGGTATTTCCCGCTTGTAAAGTGGCGGTTTCGAAAAACGCTAAATCATCAGCGTTACTAGTTAAGCCACCTCCGGCTTTAATAAGGTCACCCATTGTAATGCCATCTTTAAGAACATAGGTTCCAGGTTTATTGATCTCACCTTCAATTGTGTAAGTACTACCACTATCTTGTGTGGTTTGCTGTGTGGTTGTGTTTTGATTACCGTTGACTTGTGGATCAATCATCATAAAACCGACAATTAATACCGCTGCGGCAATCACTACACCAATAATGACTTTATACATAAAAAAGACCTCCTATCAATACATAGGGGGTCTATTTCATTTTTAGTTGCAAATTATTTTATTTTTTTGCGCCAATGCTGATGATTTGCACTTTATAAGGCTTAATAGCCTTAACTTCGATGATGTCACCAACTAATTTTCCTAAGATGGCTTCACCTAATGCGCAGGAGCTAGAGATTTTACCTTCAAATGGATTGCTTTCGATAGAGCCAACAATCATATATGTTTTTTCTTCGTTCTTTTCAATAAATTTGAGGGTAACTGTGGTACCTAATCCAACTCTATTACTCTTGGAGTTTTCTTCGATGATTTCCGCATTGTTTAATGTGGCTTCGATTTCTTTAATACGAGCTTCGACTTCCGCTTGTTTGCCTCTTGCGGCATCGTAGTCGGCGTTTTCGCTTAAGTCACCTTGTGCACGAGCTTCGGCTAATTCACGTTTGACTTCGTCACGAGCGACATCGATCAAATAGCGGAGTTCTTCTTCTAATTTTTTATATCCAGCTTTGGTTAATTTTGTTTTTTCTGCCATGATATGCACCTCTTTTATTTAGCGAACGTTATTATATCAAATAACGAATTAAAAATTAAACAAATATATGCGAATTTATTATTTCGCCTTAATCTCTTGAATTTTTGGATCGTCTTCGTAAGCATTAAATACTTCTTCGACTTCCGCATATTCATCAGGGTCTTCGATTTCTTCTAGTTCCCCATTATCCTTGTAACGCATTGCGAATACTTCATCAGGATTTTCTTCACTATAGAAGAACACATAAGAAGTTTTTCTCTCTTCATTATCATAGGTAAATAACACTTGCATTAAGTGTTCGTTTCCTTGTTCATCTACGATGGTAATTTGTTTTTCGTTTTCTAACATCATCTATTCTCCTTCATTCTCACATATGTATCTAATATGATGCAAGCCGCGATGCGGTCCACACTTTCTTTTCTCTTTTTATGATTCATTCCTTGTTCGGAAATGGATCTATTCGCGGTTACGGAAGTTAATCTTTCATCGACAGTATTGATGATGAGTTTTGGATTTTCTTTTAATAAATCTTCGCGGAAACGCATAACATTATTTGCCATTTCACTCATCTGCCCAGAAAGATGAAGAGGTAAACCGATAGCGATTTCATTAATGCCCATCTTTTCACATAATTCTAAGACGTGTTTTCTCGCCACTATATATTGGTTACGATCAAATCTAAATGTTTCAATGCCGTGGACAAAACCGAAGGAATCGCTATAAGCGATGCCACATGTTGTTGTGCCTAAATCTAGTCCAATAACTTTATCTAACATTATTTTACTAAACCTTTCACAAGTTCAATTGCAGCGTCGACTTTAGAAGCATCTTTACCAGCGCCACTAGCCATATCTGGACGGCCACCGCCACTGCCACCTAAGCATTGAGCAACTTGTCTAATCACATTACCAGCCAATAAACCTTTTTCTTGCGCAGCTTTAGAAGCGCTTACAACGATTGGTAAGTTTCCGTTTTCTTCACCGATTAAAACGATTAAATAGTCAGGATATTGTGTCTTTAAATTATCGCTTAAGGATAATAATGCATCTCTCTTATTACCTTTAAGGTAAGAGACCAATAAATGGACACCATTTCCTTCAATAAATGAGTTCTTTAAGGATTGAGAAGAAAGATAGGCTAATTTATCGGATAATGATTCATTAACTTTCTTCATTTCTTCTTTTTCTTTAATCATTGTGTTAATTCTTGTTGGCACATCAGTATAAGAAGCCACACCCACTAAATCACGGCATCTAGAAAGGATATTTTCTCTTCTTTTTACTAATTCATAAGCACCAACGGATGTTCTAGCTTGAATTCTTCTTACACCAGCAGCGACGCTTTCTTCATATTCGATAACAAATAATCCGATATCGCTAGAATTACTAACATGAGTGCCACCGCAGAATTCTTTGCTGATTTCATCAAAACAAACGACTCTAACAACATCACCATATTTATCATCAAATAATGCTTTAGCGCCCATTTTCTTGGCTTCTTCTACAGGAAGGACTTTGGTTTCACATGGAATGCCTTGACTAATCCATTCATTGACTTTTCTTTCCACTTCAGCGAGTTGCTCTGAAGTCAATTTTTGGAAGTGATTGAAGTCAAAGTGGCTATATTCATCATTGACATAGCTACCATGTTGGGCAATATGATCGCCTAACACATCAGTTAATGCTTTTTGCAATAAGTGGACCGATGAGTGGTTTCTCATAATTTTCATTCTTCTGAGTTCATCCACTTTTAAGGTCATGACATCGCCAACTTTCACCTCACCATATAAAATTTCAACATGGTGCAAATGTTGTTTATTTGGGGCTTTAATGACGTTTAAAACCTTTAATGCAGTGTCATTCGATTCAATTGTTCCAGTATCAGCGACTTGACCACCACTTTCTGCGTAGAATGTGGTTTTATCAAAGATAATATCGCCGTAATCAGTTAAGGAATCGACCTTAACACCATCTTTAAATAAAGCGACAACCTTTCCTCCAATAGGTTTCACGCCATAGGTGAATTCGCTCTTCACTACGCAATCCATTAAGTCTTTAGATTGTTTGTTCATGCTTTGTTGATCACCGCGCGCGGCTCTCGCTCTTTCTTTCTGCTCCTTCATGAGTTCTTCAAAACCTTTTAAGTCGACTTTGACATTCTTTTCTTCACAGATTTCCATTGTTAATTCTTTTGGGAATCCGTATGTGTCATATAAAAGGAACATGTCTTTACCAGATAATTCTTCTTTTCCGGAAATAGCCTTTAATAAAATCGCTTCACCGTTTTCTAATGTCTTAAGGAATTTTTCTTCTTCCGCTTTCACTATTTTTGCGATGAATTCTTGTTTGCCTAATAAATATGGATAGTAGACTTTCATTGTTTCACTAACGACAGCCACTAATTCATTTAAGAATGGTTTATTAATACCTAAGACACGGCCAAAACGTTCTGCTCTTCTAAGAAGTCTACGTAAAACGTAGCCTCTGCCTTCATTAGAGAACATTTCACCATCTGCTAAAGCAAATGTAATGGTTCTAATGTGGTCAGCGATAACTCTGAATGCACGTTTATTATTGGCGTATTCTTTACCGCAAATGGTTTGTGTCTTTTCAATTGTGGGCCAGAATAAGTCGGTTTCATAAACTGTATCAGTTTCTTGAATAACAACGGTAAATCTTTCTAAGCCCGCACCTGTATCAATGTTCTTATTTGGAAGTTCTTTATATTCACTTCTCTTTTTACCAGCTTCACTATTGAATTGGGAGAAAACGATATTCCAAATTTCGACAAAACGGAAGTTTGGCAAATCATCAATTAATAATTTAAGTCCAACACCTTCTGGATCGTATTTTTCACCTCTATCGAAGTGAATTTCGGTATCTGGACCACATGGGCCTTCACCGATTTCCCAGAAATTATCTTCTTTGGTAATTAAATGACTTTCATCAATACCAGCATCCATCCAGCATTTCTTGGTTTCTAAATCATCTGGATGATAGGTCATATATAATCTTTCCTTTGGAAAGTTAAACCATTTTTCACTTGTTAATAATTCCACTGCCCATGGGATAACTTCCTTTCTAAAGTAATCACCAATGGAGAAGTTGCCTAACATTTCAAAGAAAGTTAAGTGCGTGGCATCACCGACATTTTCAATATCGTTAGTTCTAATGGATTTTTGCGCATTTGTGATTCTTCTGCTTGGTGGAATTTCTGTACCATCAAAATATTTCTTTAAAGCCGCAACACCGGCGTTGATCCATAGTAAAGTTGGGTCGTTCTTTGGAATTAAAGAACTACCTGGTTCAACATGGTGACCTTTACTCTTAAAGAAGTCTAACCACATTTGTCTAATTTCACTTGATGTCATTTTTTTCATAAAATTCCTCCAAATATAAGAAAACGTTCCAATTAAGGAACGATAATTTACCGCGGTACCATCCTTTTTCATCCGCTATTGCGGATGCACTTATTTATAACTTTACGTAGTTAACGATGGGGATTAGCCATATTCTTCAGAAGTGGCCCACCTATTTATCCCTTACGTCCTTCACACCGTCCGACGCTCGCTTTAAGTCTTCAATAGGCTTCTCTTCTTGCTTACGCAGTATAAAATATCACATATTTTAGATAAAAACTATATCAAATAATAAAAAGGAGTCATTATTGAGCTCCTATATAATATTAATCAGTTTGTTTTCCTTTGTAATAAGTATGATCGATTAATCCACCACCTAAGCAGACATCTCCATCATACAAAACTGCAGCTTGTCCTGGTGTAACTGCTTTATATGGCTCATCAAAGATGAGTTCGATTTCATCTTCACCAATGAAGTGAATGGTAACACCTTTATCTTCTTGTCTATATCTAAACTTTGCGTTGATGCGATCGCCGTCTTTTGGAATATCAGCGATGAAATTTAATAATTTCACTGTGCATCTATCACTAAACAAATAATCATTTTCATCACCAGAAGCGACATAAAGGATGTTTTTCTTAATATCTTTCTTAGCAATAAACCAGCCTTTTGCAACTTCTCCATGAATTCCGCCAATACCCAAGCCTTTTCTTTGACCAATTGTGTAATACATCGCACCTTCGTGCTTACCCAATACTCTACCAGTTTCGATATCAATGATATCGCCTTTTTGCGCAGGTATATAATTCTTTAAGAATTCACGGAAGTTTCTTTCACCGATAAAGCATATACCAGTGCTGTCTTTCTTATCCATAACAGAAGAAAGATTTAGTTCATGAGCAATTCTTCTCACTTCAGGTTTATCGATATCCCCTAATGGGAACAAACAAGAAGAAACTTGATCTTGGTTAATTTGGCATAAGAAATAGGTTTGGTCTTTGTTTTTATCAAAAGATTTACATAAATAAGCCTTGCCATCTTTATCAATACGCTTCGCGTAATGACCCATAGCAATACTATCAAAACCTTTTTCTTTAGCGAACTTTAAGAAAGCGTCAAATTTAATATATTTATTGCAGAAAATATCAGGATTTGGAGTTCTACCAGCTTCGTATTCTCTAATTAAATAAGAGAAAACATCATCCCAGTATTCTTTAACGAAATCGATTCTCAATAATGGAATATCAAGGAGTTTAGCCACTGCAACTGCGTCATCATAGTCTTTTTCTTGTGGGCATTGATTGTTGTTAATTGTGGGATTACCTAAATAATCGCCATTGGCTAAAGCATCCCAGTTACGCATAAAACATGCGGAAACTTCATAGCCTTGTTTCTTTAGTAAATATGCCGCAACCGCGGAATCAACACCACCGGATAAGCCAATTAAAACCTTCATTTTAGAACAACTCCTTGCTATCAAGTAGTAGGGTAAATGGACCATCATTAATAGAACTGACTTGCATATCCGCACCAAAGACACCTGTAGATACTTTTCCGTGCTTCTGTTCTAATTGTTGATTGAAATAATCATATAATGGTTCAGCTTCACCTGGGCGCAACGCATCCACAAATGATGGGCGTCTGCCTTTCGCGGTGTTCGCGTATAAAGTAAATTGACTGACGGAAAGAATAGATCCATTCACATCTTGAAGGGAAATGTTAATGTTTCCGTGTTCATCCGGGAAGACTCTTAAAGAGAGGATTTTATCAATCATTTTATCAACGGTTTCTTTATTATCGCCATCAGTAAAACCAACAAGTAAAAGATAGCCGCGGCTAATCGCACCAACGACTTTCTTATTAATCTCTACTTTAGCTTCTAAAACAGTTGTTAAAACGACTCTCATTATTTTTTCACCTTATCCCAGTATTCTTTAAGGGTTTGTTCGAATTTATTGTCTTGGTAAATATAATATTTACTGTCTTTAATATCATCTGGTAAATATTGTTGCTTTACCCAATGATGTGAATAGTTATGTGGGTATTTATAATTTTGCCCTTTGACTTTAGCGTCTTCTCCATCATAATGGGTGTTTTGTAAGGTTCTTGGAACATTAATTCCTTTACCTTGATGAATGTCGCTAATCGCGGTATCAATTGCTATAACACCAGAATTACTTTTTGGTGCAGTCGCAATTAAAATTGCGGCATTAGCAAGCGGAAGTCTTGCTTCTGGCATGCCGAGTTGAAGAGCGCTATCAACGCAAGCTTTAACAATCGGAATGATATTTGGATAAGCCATTCCAACATCTTCACTTGCCGAGCAAAGAAGTCTTCTACAAGCGGCAATTAAATCCCCTGCTTCAAGCATCTTCGCTAAATAGAAAACTGCCGCATCAGGATCGCTACCTCTTAATGATTTCATTAAAGCGGATAAATTATCGAAATGTTTATCTTCGCTTCTATCATAGGAAATATTGGCTTTGTCAATAAATGATTCCACCATCTTTTTGGTAATCTTATTACCTTTGGTTAGTGAGTTAGCAAGGAATTCTAAATTATTGATTCCTTTTCTCATATCTCCATTTGTGGATAACGCTAATAAAGATAAAGCTTCTTTTTCTATGGAAACGTCCAGCTTTTTAGCAGCTCTCACGAGTCCTTTTTCGATCTCTATTTTCTCAATTGCTTTAAACTCAAAAACGGTACAACGAGATAATAAAGCGGGATAGATGTAGAAATATGGATTTTCTGTGGTACTAGCAATGAGTGTGATATCACCATTTTCCACGAATTCTAATAGAGATTGTTGTTGTTTCTTATTTAAATATTGGATTTCATCCAAATATAACAAAATACCATTTGTATTAAAGATACCATTTACTTCCGCGATGATCTTTTTAATGTCATCAGTATTCGCGGTAGTACCATTTAATTTATATAGACTCATATTTGCTTTTTTAGCGATGATATTTGCCATTGTGGTCTTGCCAATTCCTGGAGGACCATAAAAAATCATGTTAGAAATATGACCGGAATCGATAACCTTTCTAAATGTTGAACCTTTCGCTAATAAATGGGTTTGTCCCACCATATCATCTAAAGTTTCCGGTCTAAGTAAATCTGCTAATGGTTTTTGCATGACTTAATAATATCTATATTGCATATTTTAATCAAGATTAACGCCATCCATATCAAAAGATTATAAAAGAAAAGACCTCACGAGGAGGCCTTATCTTATCTATTAGTTATTTTTCAATAATTTCTCTAATAACTGGACGTGCTTCAACTTTTTCTTTAACGATGACGTAAGCTTTCTTTACATCTTCGATAATTGAAGCATATTCTTTTTCACTCTTGTTTGTGTGCAATGTGCAGAGGAGTTCGCCCTTCTTCACATAATCACCAATCTTCTTATTGAGCATGATACCCGCGGACATATCGATAACATCTTCAAGTGTTTCTCTACCACCGCCAAGTTTCATACTGGCAATACCGATATCAAGAGCATCTAAACTCTTCACATAACCCTCTTGTTCGGAGTGGATTTCAATGAGGTTATTCGCCACGACGAACTTCTCAGGATGTAGGATATAAGAAATATCTCCACCTTGCGCTTCAATCATCTTGACAAATTTATCAAATGCCGCGCCGGATTCGATAACTTCATGGAGTTTCTTTCTACCTTCTTCTAAACTCTTTGCACAGTTAGCTTGAACAAGCATAATGCTACCTGCAGTATAACAGAGTTCCATTAAATCTTCTGGTCCTTTGCCATGTAATGCGGCAATGGCTTCTTTAACTTCAAGTGCGTTACCAACAGCTAAACCTAAAGGTTCGCTCATATCAGATAATACAGCTTTGGTATTTCTTCCTAATCTATTACCGATGTCGACCATGATGTGCGCTAATGTTCTGGCATCATCCATGTTTTTCATGAATGCACCTTCACCTACTGTGACATCTAATAAAATCGCATCAGATCCACTAGCGAGTTTTTTGGACATAACGCTTGCTGCGATAAGTGGAATGGACTCAACTGTACCAGTAACATCTCTTAAGGCATACATCTTTTTGTCAGCAGGAACTAATGAACCTGTTTGTCCGACAATCGCGCAGCCGATAGAGTTAACTTGTTTAGCAAATCTATCGCCTTCAATAGCGATTGTAACACCTGGGATAGATTCTAGTTTATCTAATGTACCACCGGTGTGTCCTAAACCACGACCACTCATTTTTGCTAATGTCGCACCACAAGCAGCAACCATTGGTCCTAAAACCAATGATGTCTTGTCACCAACACCGCCTGTAGAGTGTTTATCGACTTTAACACCTTTTAAATGTGATAAATCAAGGACTTCACCAGAATGTTCCATTCTGTCTGTTAATGTTGCGATTTCACGGTTATTCATACCTCTAAATAAAATCGCCATTTGCATTGCGCTACTTTGGTAATCTGGAATTTCACCTTTTACATAGCCATCAATCCAAAATGTAATTTCTTCATCGGTTAATTCGTGACCATCACGTTTTTTGATTATAAGATCAACCATTCTCATATAAAAATACCTCGCTAATATATTAGCACATTCTAATACTTATTTTGCATACATTCTCTTATAGAAATGTATTAATATACTTGTATATATGGAATTTATTGAACATCTCAAATCATATTTATCAGATGAAGAAATAACAAAATTAATAGATTCCTTAAATGATGAACCTCTTCACGCTGTTTTATTAAATCCAAAAAAGATAAGCGATGAAGAATTTCTTAAACTATTTCCTGATGTTGTTAAACACCCTATAGTCTCTCACGCGTATATATATAAAAAGGAATTATATAATCTAGGTAAAAGCATCTACCACACATTAGGTTGTTTTTACTTACAAGAACCATCCGCGATGTTACCAGCTTATTTATTAAATGCTGAAGAAAATGATTTAATCCTCGATATGTGTGCGGCACCAGGAGGTAAAACCATTCAATCTTCATTTTTAATGAAAGATACTGGTTTAATTATCTCTAACGATTTATCTAAGCTAAGAATATTCTCTATCGTAGAAAACGTAGAAAGATTAGGTTTAGGTAATATTGTAGTCACTAATAATGATTTATCATTAATATCTAATAAACTCGAAAATACATTCGATAAAATCATTTTAGATGCTCCTTGTTCTGGATCAGGTATGTTTAGAAAGGAACAAAAGATGGAAGAAGATTGGTCTTATAACAAAGTCCTTAAATTCGCAGAAACTCAAAAGCAATTATTATCAATTGCTTATTCCATGCTCAAACCAGGTGGCATTTTATCTTATTCCACGTGTTCATTTTCTTTAGAGGAAGACGAAGAAGTTATTAAATACTTATTAGATAATACTGATGCAGAAATCGTTCCAATCGCTAATAGTCCTTTATTCTATATAAATAAGAAAACACCCCTTGGAATACATCTTTTGCCTAGTATTTTCCCTGGTGAAGGACACTATATTTGCCTTATTAAAAAGCCAGGTAATTCAGTAAAAAAAGAATTTAAAGTCGGAATTAATAAAAAAATAAATCAATTTGATTTTGAACAAATTTACCGTTTTGGAGACTACCTTTTTGGCCTCAATTATCCATATAACTTTAAGTGCTTTAATGTCATTAGGTTAGGAGTCAAGATTGGTGAATCAATAAAAGGTGATATCAAATATGATTATCACTATGCACATTATTTAAAAAGTTTTGATAAAACCTATTCATTACAAAGTAATGAACTCGCAAAATACTTCTCTGGAGAAACCATAAATGCCTCTGTTAATAAAGGAATTTATCTCCTTACTTTTAATGGTATAAATGTGGACTTAGCGAAGTCTGATGGACGCATTTTCAAGAATCATTTTCCTAAAGGTTTGCGTCATAAAATTTAGTTAAATATATATTTAGTCATAATGAAAAAATTGAAAAAAATGCTTGTATTACTTTTCTAATAGTAATAATCTTTTATCAAGCTATTTATTTTTACGAAAGGAGAAAAACATGAATAAAAATCTAGTTAAAATTCTAGCTTTATCTTCCATCGCGTTAGCCCTCGGTGCATGTGGTGGAAATAAAAAGCCATCTGAACCAGTTTCTGAATTAACAGTTGCCGAAGCATTCGATTTAAACGATGATGGTACATTCCTTAACGAAGGCAAATTAGTTAAATTCGATTCTATCTGTGTTTATGGCAATTATGGCAATACTTATGTCTGCGGCGTTCCTTATGTTGAAGGCGGCGACATTCGTAATTTAAAGGGTTTTGAAGTCGAATTAAGTGCAAAACCAAATTGGCAAGGGGAAACCAAAGGTAGATACGCCAATGTTGATGTCACTGGTAGATTAGCCAACGTTAATGGTCGTCCAGTCATTCAAGAAGCTTCCATTGAAATCAATGCTGAAGCTCGTTATGACGAAGAAGGAAACCGTGATGATAATGACGGTGCTTACTCCGCAGGTGCTTGGGGAACAGAATTATTCGTCCGTGATTACTACGATGAATATATGACCCGTAAAATGAACGGTACCTTAATCGAAGGTATCTTCCAAATCGCTTCTAAACCAGGCGAACTCTCAACTTCTAGTGAAGCATCATTCCAAGTCGTCTTCCCAGGTGAAAACCTCGATCTCGAAGACCCTGATAACTACTCCTTAATCAACGTCACAATTCCAGCTGGTCTTGATGAAGAAGTGATTACAAAAACAAACACATTCTTAAATAGTGTTGAAGCAGGTGACTTCGTTGATTTGATGGGCATCACAAGATGGGATACATCAAAAGGTGGTATGGGCATCTTACTTGAAAACTGGTGGACCAAATATGCTGCTGAAGCAACAGAAGATCAAATTCCAGAAATTTTATCATCTTGGGCTGAAGTTTCTACAGTAATTTCACCATTATACAATCAAGCAATCGTCGATTTATCTGGTGCTAATGAAGAAGATCCGCTCAACGCTCCATTCTCATACTTAATTGATGATTCTATGTATGAAAATAACCCAAGAGATTACTGGACCGATGCTTTTAAAGACATCTTAGTGGTCGTCTCTAACCCAGAAGCTTGTGGTACAGTTAAGATCACAGCCAACTTAAAAGCTGCTGATGCAGATGCTTACTACGATGCTATCTTTACAAAATTAGAAGGACTCGGATTCGTCAGTTCAACAATCGAAAGCGGCATTTACGTGTTCTCTAGAACAGAATCTGAAGAAGTCGTCGAAGAAGTCCTCTTAATGGCTTACGAAACATCTGCTCAAATTTACTACACCGCTCCAAGAATTGTTGTCGATGCAGACTTTGGAACAGTTTCATTAGCAAGTGCTGCTTATAATGTGAGAGTTTCCGAATTATTAGGTTCCGCATTTACAACAGCATTACCAGCCACTACCTCTGAACTTATCGCAAATGTTAACTTCAGTTGGGCTTACGAAATGTACTACTACAACAAATACAACAAAGTTGCTGCATTCGATTATGAATTCGAAATCAGCTTTGTTGCAGAAGCTACAACAGAACAAATTGGTGCTCTTGCTCAAAGCTATCAAGCCGCTATCGCGGGTGCGGGATTCGTTGAAGCATATCAATCTAGCTTCGGAATGCAAGGTTTATGGAATGCTGCAACCGGTGAATTTATTGCCGCTTTAGAAATAACTGAAGAAAGCACATTATACCTTGATGTCATGGTTCTTCGTGGCGCAATGGCAAGTGCTGTTTCCTTAAGACCAACAAGCTCTGCTGAAATGCTCGCTATGATTAATAGCGAATATGCTGGTTGGAATCACGCAAGCGCTCAATACTTCCCAACAGCAACTTCCTCAGTTACAAGCTTTGCTTTAGGTGAATTAACTCCAGTTTCATTCGGATTCTTAGATAACACATACAATTCTATGGGTCAAACTTGGGGTTCCACACCATTCTTCGTCGCAAGCATTAGCTACAACCGCGATTTAACACAAGAAGATGTCGCATTATTCGTTGCTCAATTAACAAGTGCTGGATTCGTTCAAGCTAGCCACGCTACATTCGGTGCAGGTTACTGGAATGCAACAACATTTGAATTCATCAAAGTTTCATCTCAAAAAGATACATTAAATGTTGGCTTCGGCTTAGTTCCTACTCCTGTTGCTGCTCAAATTATTACAGTTGCAGAAGCTGGCGAATAATCGTCAAAACTAAAAGAATTAGGTTGGACTTCGGTCCAGCCTTTTTTATTGCTTATAAAAAAGAAAATGATGCTTTTAAGCATCATTTCATAATTAATATATTTTATTAAATTTGTACTTCTTATCGATTTTAGTCATTTCTAAGTGGTCTTTCTTTCTTAAATCGAAGGAGATAGCCTGTTCGATTTTATTTTCCACTATTTTGGCAATATCAAGCGTAGACATATCTTTATATTGTTCTGGATAAATAGGATCTAAGAACTTGATATAGATTGGATATTTCTTATGCGCTGGTTTTCTTTTCAAAACACGGAATGTTCCATATATAGCGACAGGAACAATTGGAGTGTTGGTTTTAACCGCGGGTCTAAATGTTCCATGATGGAACGCAAGAAGATTATTCATCGGGTCACGGTTTCTGGTTCCTTCAGGGAAAATGATCCAACTTTTATCCGCGCGTGTTTTGAAATCGCTTTCAACATTCATCATGACTCTTAAAGATTGTTTCAAATCTTGGCGATCGATGAATTGTCCTTCAATTCCTTTAATAATCTTTCCAATAAATGGTTTATCAATTAATTCTTTTTTAGCGACGAATGTACATGGTCTATCAAGAACACATATTAATGTCACTGGGTCGTAAGCGGATAAATGATTACACGCAATGAAAATATTTCCTTCTGGTAATTTCTCTAATCCTTCGACATGATATTCAACATTAAAACCGCGAGATAAAGTTCTTAATAATTTCTGAACATCCTTATATCTTTTTTCAAAAGGATATTTTGTTGGGTTTTTCGCATATTTGCGCATCCATTTGAAGTAATTCCATATAATGGGAGCTCCAGCAATTAGGGCTGCTCTTCCGTAATGTAATGGCATATTATGTATCCTTCTTCTTAAAGAGAATTTGGATGCTTAATGGGGAAATAATACCATTTTTCATCATGATACTCTCGCCTTTCGATTTCACATCCACGAGCAATTTATAATAATCATCTAATTCGTAAGTTTTCTTTTCGAGTGTTGGATTCACTAAAATGACGATCTTTTGATATGGGGGAATTTTTTCTTCACTATCCGCGAAGAAGGCCACCATGTTATTGTTCCAATACTCGATTTTAAATAATTCTGGGATTTTATTGCATTTGCTATTTTGGAAATAATTAATCATCTTTTGTTTAAAGAAGATGATTGAGGCCAAGCGTTCCACCATGTCAAATCTTTCATCAACGAGTTTCCAGTTCATATTATTAACTTTTAATACATTATATGTATTATCTAAACCGGATTTAGATAGACCGATTTCCTGACCCATATGGATAAATCCAATGCCAAAGGATAAAATCACAATCTTATTCGCGAATTCCACGCGTTTAAGAAGTGTGGTCTTATCTTCATTTCCATTAGAAAAAGTTAATTTATCATAAAGGGTGTTATTATCGTGACACTCAACATAGTTGAGAGATTGATTATAGTCTAAGAATCTATGCTTAATTGGATTATCAATTGTGCATCCTTTAAATAAGTATTCTAAATAACCATTGTTATCAAAATTACCACCGACAAAACCTTTAGAAGTAATGTTGTCGTGGAAATTACCACCTCTTAATATGTCGCGATATAAATCATTAAAGAAACCAATACCTGGCATCTTATCTGCGTTTTCAATGCATGCTTTCTTTTCAAATGGTAATTCGATGCCCATATTCCATCCTTCTCCATAGAAAATGACATCATCTTTGATGGATTTACAAATTTTAAATCCTTGATTAAGAGTATCAATATCCATTAAACCCATTAAATCGAAGCGGTAACCGTCGATATCAAAAACTTCAGTAAAATACTTGAGTGATTCTAATATCGCCTTTCTCGCCATGAGTTTTTCACTAGCAAAGTCATCGCCACATCCAGAAGCACAAGCTTGTAAGCCGTTTGCTTTTCTTCTATAGAAATAATGCGGTACCACCTTTTCAAAAGATGTATACATAAATTCATATAAATGGTTATAAACGACATCCATAATGACACGGATGTTATTTTCATGTAAATGTTCCACCATTGTTTTAAATTCAATTAAACGATTCATCGGGTCTTCTGGGTTTGTAGAATAACTACCTTCCACGGCAAAGAAGGAGATAGGATTATAACCCCAGTTATAACTCTTATTAATATCTCTATCATCATTTCCAAAGAAATCCATGACTGGAAGAATTTGTAAATGGGTAATGCCTAAATATTTTAAATAATCGATACCAGCGGGATGACCACCTTTGGTGACCTTTCCATCTTCTGTTAAGGCAAGGAATTTACCTTTATTTACAATATTGGTGTTTTTATCTTCTGTGAAATCACGAATACACGCTTCATAAACAATAGCGTCGGAATTTCTCACGATTTTATTCGTAGGTTTCACATTTTTAATATTTTTAATTTGCTCAATATCTACAACAGCGGACCATTCACTATTAAAAGAAACACCTCTTCCCCATGGGTCGTTAGTCTCTGTAGTTACTCCACTATTTGTGACTAAATAATGGTATTTTGCGTTTAATAAATCACCTTTAAGTGTGAGGCGGAAAACACCTTTATCACCTCTCACCATACGGAAATAGCTATGAACGCCATTAATATCGATTTTTAATCTTACTTCACTGGCTAAAGGTGCCCAAAGGGCAAATCTAGTTTCTTCTTTAGAATAAATAGCACCTAAATCATCGCCATCATAATGGAAAGTTTTGTCAAAATCAGGGAAATCTGTGGAATCAGAGACATCAACAGCGACTCTATTAAAACCTTCTAAAACAATGGAATAAGAATGGCCATATTCAAAGTTTTCGCTCATCTCAAGGTCGTAGATATTAACCGCGGCGCTAGAGGTATGGCGATTGATTTTTAATTTAATAACTTTACATCCATCTTTTTCTAAGAAAAAGACAGGATTATTTGGTAAAGCAATGCTTGTAAATAACAAGACATTGATACGATTTAAAGAAACTAAATTAGCTTGGATATATGTATTTTTCATAAATTTTATAAAATCTCCGATTGATCACTACTGACAGCGACATCTGTATCAGAAGTGCCATCATAGAATTTATCGTGCACTAAGACTGGGCAACCTTTATTACCTTCAGTTTCAGTAGCGACAACACCTTCATCTTGTAAGCGCTTAAAGAATCTACCTGCACGGTTGAAACCAACGGAACACTCTCTTTGGATACGGGACATGGACATATATTCATTTGCCATAACCCATTCTTTAACGCTTTGATATTTCTCTTCTTCAGAATTTTCTAATCCCGCTTGGAATTCAGGAGAACCAATAACATCGGCTGCAGCTTGTTTTGCGGCTTCGAGTAAATTACAGAAATTAGGGTCATAATTTGGTTCGTAGTGTTCTCTTAAATAACCAACAATACGAAGTATTTCTTTATTTTGAATATAGCAAGATTGTAATCTCACACGACCATTACGAGAAAGAATTGGAGATTGAGCGAGCATATCACCACGGCCTAATAATTTCTCTGCGCCTCCTTCACCTAAAATAGTGACTGAGTCAACTTGAGAAGCAACTGCTAAAGCAACACGTGTTGGTAAGTTGCCTTTAATAACACCATCAATGATGTTTGTGGATGGTCTTTGTGTGGCGATTAGCATATGAATACCACAAGCACGGGCTTTTTGAGCGATAGAAACTACAGGAGCCTTAATATCTTTACATGTATCCACTAAGTCGGCAAATTCATCGATGAAAACAACGATATATGGCATTGGCTCTAGTGTTGGATCTTCCGCTCTCATTTCACTATATTGTTTGATATCAGAGCAACCAGTATTCACCAATACATCGTAACGACGGTTCATTTCTTCCGCTAATTTGTCCATAGTTAACTTAGCAACTTCAGCATCGTTAATAATTGGACATAATAAGTGAGGGATGTCTTTATATTTACTCATTTCAACTTTCTTTGGGTCAATTAAAACAAGTTTTAAATTCTCTGGTGAGTTGCGCATAATAAGCGTGCAAATAAGGGAGTGAGTAAATACGGATTTACCACTTCCAGTGGTACCAGCAACTAAAATGTGCGGGAAATCAGCGAAGTTCGCGGATTTAATGACACCATCAATATTCTTACCAAAGGCCACTTCCAAAGGATGCTTCTTAGGATCTGGTAATCCTTCATAAACTTCCTTAAATGGAACTGCGGTAATCTTTGCGTTACCAACTTCTAAACCAGAATATCTTTGTCCTTCCACTCTTGGAGAGAATAAGGCATCAACACCGTTAAGTCTGACGTTAATATCTTGGATTAACGCTTGAACGCTTCTAACAGAAACATTGCTACCGTATTCGATGTTATATCTAGTAACAGATGGACCAACAACAAAGGAATTAACTTTAGCACCAACATTGAAGTCTTCAAATGTTTCGTTAATTAATAATGTTCTTTCTTCCGCAACGCGCTTATTTTCATCTAACGCATCTTGGATTTCTAATGTTTCAAGTAATTCGCCAGAAGGTGGAATCCATTTAATTGGTTTTCTCACTACTGGAGCAGGTGCAGGTTGAACTGGCGCTACATTAGCAGCGGCTAATTCACTTGGAGTAGGAATTGGATTTGGACGAGGATGATTATTCACAGGTTCGACAAATTCTGGTCTTCTACCCGCTAATTCCATGTTAACTTGTGGCTTTTCTTCGAAATTGAGCTGCATTTGCTCGCTTATCGTGCTTTCTTTATTAGCTTCCATAATGACTTGTTCAGGAGTCATTGGTTGCATTTCTTCAACCTTTTCGACAGTTGGCTGAGCTTTAGGCATGAATTTGGTAAATCTAGCAGGAACAAAGTTTGTGGACATACCAAATGAATTATTGGAATCACCACTATATAAAGCGGGATTAATTTCTTCTCTTTCATCAAAGTTTGGTTGTTTATTAATTTGTGGAGTATAAATTGGGGATGGTTCATTATTTTCGTCATCTAAGATAGAAGCAGAAGAAATATTATCAATATTTTGCACTCTATGAGAGGAAACCACTCTTTCTTCTCTTCTTGCTTTAGGTGCTTTGGCTTTCTTTTCGCCTTTCTTGATACCTAAGATTTTCTTAAATTGTGGCAAGAAGATGAGGAATAAACCTAATAAAGCTACTAAAATAGCAACAGCCCAAGCTAATGCAGGTTTACCACCTAATGGGGTGCTAAGCGCAGCCACTAAGAAATAGCCAGCAAAACCACCGCCAAAAGCATTGCCTTGGAATAAATTTACAAAAACAGCGTTCCAATAAGCATTTGGACCAGGTAAGCGGTCTTTATTGTTAATATCAATGTTATACATGACTTCTTTGTAAGCGCTTTGATAATCACTAAGTGTCAAGCCACCTTCTCTATTAGAAGTCACTGCGAGAGTGCTGATAATCAAAATAGCGATAAAGACTAATAAGCCACCAAAAAAATAATTGTTTGGGCGAATCTTAAATCCTTTTTCACGGAAGAATAAGCATAAACCATAGGAATAAATGAGAATGTAGATCGCATAGCTACCTAAACCAAACATATAAGCAAATGGGAAGGCTAAAGCTCTTGCGACATATTTTCCGTTAAGAATTAAAATAACCGCAAATAGACAAAAAGCGATTCCACCAAAGAAGGTGAAATAACGCTTACCGATTTTTTTTGATTTTTTACTTTCTGCCATACACATAAATTATATATGCACGCGTGAGGGTATGTCTAACGTTTTTAACAAAAGCACCATTTCGGTGCTTTATTCTATGATATCGATGATTGGAAGGATGTAAGGTTCGCGGCCGTTTTCACGCTTAATGAATCTCTTACTTCTTTCTGAAACATTTCGATAAATGCTCTCGACATCGAACTTTTCTAATTGGAAGGCGGTATTGATCTCATCGATAAATATCGTCGATAAACTCTTTAATAATGGTTCTGCTTCTTTAACGAATACAAAGCCTCTCATTTGACAATCTGGACCAGCGATAATTTTCTTTTCTTTTAAATTTACACTCGCAGCAATAACCACGACGCCATCTTGAGATAGCTCTAATCTATCTTTAACAACTTCATTGCCTTGTCTAGAGACACCAACGCCATCAATCAAGATTGGATCGACAGGGACTTTATTAACCTCATTTGGAATCATTCTTGGTCTTGTCACACCATCAAATTCTAACTGTGTACCGTTATCAACTATAAAGATATTGGAATGGTTAAATCCGATATTCATCGTTAAAGCAAGTCTCGCATTAGCCATCATATTAACAAAGTTACCACGAACTGGTAGATAGTATTTTGGTCTTAATACAGAAAGGAAGAATTTGAGGTCATCTTCTCTAGCGTGCATGGATGATAAGGAGTCTTTTTTGAGCCATAAGACATCACATCCTGTACGGTAAACTTTATCCATCGCTCTTGTACAAGCAGTTTCCATAACTTGTCTTGGTAAGGAAGCATTAATGAATAAATCATCTTCATTAAGAACAATTCTCTTGTCTTCGTTTCTATGATCCGCTAAGGCATCAATTTCTTCATATAAATCACCATCAAGTCCGACGATGAGAATCACTAAATCAGAACTCTTAACTCTTAACAAGTTTTCTTTATCAACGACCTCTACACCATGGAATAAGTTAGGCATAATTTCACGGCCATAAGTAAGCACTTGACGGGTATATTCATTGTAGAAAAATACCTTTTTGCCGTATTTTTGACATAAAATCATGATTTCTTCAATGCGGAAAACGTTTTGCCAAAAGCAAGAAATGAAGATACGTTTATGAGAATCTTTAAAGCTCTTTTCAATTAATTTAAGAGACCTATGTTTTGGTGAACAATAACCACTTTTAGTCGCGGTTTTAGATTCACTCATAAGTAATAATGTTGGTTGAGAAGCAATATCTTCTAAGGCGCGTAAGTCGAAATAATATGACTTGGTTTGGTTAGTGAAATCGACGATGAAGTCACTAGTATAAATAATCCAACCTTGGCTTGTTTGGATAGCAATACCGCAGGAGTTCACAGTATTATGACAAGTTTGGAAAAATCTCACTTCTCTGCCAGCGACATTTAAGATACAAGAAGGTTCCACCACAATAACATTTGGGTTGAACTTCATTCTCACAGATAAGGCTTGACCTTGCATAAGACCAAGTGTTTCTTTTGTGGCGTATACTGGCGCTGGAGCTTGGTTGTAGAAGTATTTCAAACCAGACATAGATTCATCATGTCCGTGTGTGATGAAATAACCTCTAATGCGGTCTTTATTGTCGATGAGATATTTAGGATTTGGGATCATGTAGTCGATGCCAGGAGCGGTTTTATCAGGAATGCAAGTACCGCAATCCAAAACGAAAATATCGTTATTGATTTCAACAACGTAACAATCACGGCCGTTTTCATCAAGGCCACCTAAAGCCATTACTCTTACTAAATCGTTCATATATCCCTTCTAATTATGTCTATGTTAAAGACCTAATTAAATTATAAATATAATTAAATACTTATCAATATTAATCGATATTTTTCGTGATCAAAATATCAACGCCTAAACCTAAAATATTGGCTTTCACAACATCACCAATTCTCGTTGGTGCGGCTACTGATAATTTGTTAATTTCTTCCATTACTTCAAAAATCTTGCCTTTTGGAATAGGACCACTAGTTTTTACGGAAACTAATAAATCTTCACGATTATTAACTCTCACAGAAGAAGTAATTGTTCTAATTGGATTAGTTAATTCGCTAATCGCATATTGTTTTCCTCTTGGGCAGAAATAGCCGGTCACGTTCATATTGTCATCAACGCTCAAACGGCAGCCTCTTGGACAGATGATACAAGTAAATTCTTTCATATTATCTAGCCTCCAATCTCAAGGTTACTTCATCCTTGATTAGGTCTAATTTATCTTTAGATAACTTCACCATTACCATCTCACTTGGAATGAGAACTGGTTTCATAATTTTTGCGACTTGCTCACCGTTACTTTCAATGATTAGCCAGACATCTTTAACTGGTTTTCTGACGCGGAATTTGAAAGTCACATCTTCTTGGTTATCTCTATTAATTTCTTGTGGAACAACATAGGAAATTCCATCTTTTGGTGTTACTAAAACCTTATTGCCTCTAGCGAGTTCGCCTTTGAGGTACATAGCAGCACCATGACCCGCTAATCTGCCTTCATCAGTGACAAAGTCAACGACGTCATGAACGTGTAAACAGTTACCGCATGAGAAGATACCTGGAATCATGGTTTCCATATGTTCATTAACTTTTGCACCTTTAGTGCTACTTGCAGGACAATCTATATTATTTAATAAGGATATATAAGGTATTAAACCGACAGAGAGAATTAAAGTATCACATTCGATTTCCATTTCTGTTCCTGGAATGAACTGCATCTTTTCATCAACCGCCGATAAAACAACTTTCTCTAATCTATCTTTCCCGATGACTTTAGAGACACTTCTACTTAAGTAGAGTGGAATATTATAGTCATTTAAGCATTGGGCAATATTTCTATTTAAACCATTGCTATATGGCATAATTTCGCTCACACAGATAACTTTTGCGCCTTCAAGAGTTAAACGTCTAGCCATGATTAAGCCAATATCACCACTGCCTAAAATGACAATTCTCTTGCCACATAGATAACCGTGGATATTTAAATACTTTTGTGCGGTTCCTGCGGTAATGATCCCTGCGCATCTATCACCAGGAATTTGAATCGCACCAGCGCCTCTTTCATAGCAGCCTGTAGCCATGACGATAGCTTTAGCTTGAAGGGTTTCAACACCCTTATCTTTACTACTAATAGTAACAATCTTA
This sequence comes from Bacilli bacterium, assembly GCA_016298185.1. Taxonomy (GTDB): domain Bacteria; phylum Bacillota_I; class Bacilli_A; order RFN20; family CAG-826; genus RUG13091. Next base: position 105,844 of record JAEDDA010000001.1, read on the forward strand.
TCCTTGGTCATACCGATAACCATGGAGTTTGTCATATAAGGAATCTTTAATTCTTCGACTTGAGAAACAAAACGAGAAAGATATTCTGGTCCGGTTAATTCTTCTTTAAATTCGGTTAAGCCAAAGCCGTTATGAATGCATTGATTTAAGATACCACCGAGATTTTCATCTCTTTCAACGATTAAGATATCATCAATACCTTCTTTTTTGGCTTGGATAGCCGCAGCCATACCTGCGGATCCGCCACCAATAACTAATAAATCTATGGTACGCATATTATCTTCCTCCTTTGATCTTTTCTAAAAGGATTGGAGAGAATTCTCCATCATAGGATATCTCCAAAGGAGATACTCCATAATATTTAGCTAAGATAAGAACGACACTTGGTTGACAGAAACCACCTTGGCATTTGCCAAATCCGGCTCTAGTTCTTCTCTTTAAGGCCTTCACGGAATGTGGAGGAACACTACGAGATAAAACATCTAAAATTTCACCAAGAGTAACCTTTTCACAGTTACAGATGATTTGAGAATAGTTTTCGTGTTCATTCACAAACTTATAATCTTTTTCTTCTATCGCGTTAGATAAACGATGATATTTTCTAACGCATGGATTGTAATCTTTCTTTTCACTAAGTTCGATTAAAGGTCTTACTAATCTCTCAACAACATATTCACCAATGGCAGGGGAAGAAACAAATCCTGGAGATTCGATACCACCGACATTGATGAAGTTTTTATCACTTTTTGCGTATTCTATGACAAAGTCATGTCTTGTACAAGTTGGTCTAGTACCCGCAAAAACTCTAATGACTTGATTAAATGGAATATTAGGAACCATTTCTGTAGCTTGGGCTCTAATAGTATTTAATGTTAATGGGTCAGTTGTGACATCGCTTGGATCATCATCGAGTTCACTACTTGGTCCCACTAAATAGTTACCACTTGTGGTCATGGTTACCAAGATTCCTTTACCTTTTTCACTTGGTAATGGGAAGATTGTGTGATTCACTAAACCCGCTTTATAGTGATCTAATACAAAATATTCACCTTTTCTTGGTGTGATTTTCCAATCAATTGGTTCCACCATAGAAGCAATCTTATCAGCGAATGCACCAGCGGCGTTAATAATAACCTTAGAAAAGAATTCGCCCTTTTGAGTAACAACTTTATAGAGGTCTTCTTTTTTATTAATGGATTTAACTTCTTGGTTTAAGAATAATTTCACACCATTATCGACAGCGTTTTCCACTGCGTGAACCACGAAATTAAAGACATCAACAATACCTGCGGTTGGGGCGAAAAGCGCGCCTTTTACGCATGGATTGATGTTTGGTTCCATCTTTTTCACTTCTTCTGCGGATAAAATTTCCACAGGAACATTATTTTGCTTGCTTCTTTCTGCGAGTTCTTTTAGAACTGGGAGTTGCTCATCATATAAAGCGACAGTTAAAGAACCAACTCTTTTAAAATGAACATCGAGTTCTTCACAGATTTTGTCAAACATCGCATTTCCTGCGACATTAAACTTTGCTTTGTTTGTTCCTGGCACTGGGTCATATCCACTATGGACAATCGCACTATTTGCGTTACTAGTTAAATTTCCGACATCATTTTCTTTATCTAATAATGCGACTTTGACATCGTATTTAGATAAGTTTCTGGCAATCATCGCTCCTGTAACGCCCGCGCCAATAATTAATACATCAAATTTTTCCATTTATATCACCTCTATAATAACGGAGTAATAATCTTTACAATTGAGCAGAACCATCTTGTTCCTAACTTTAATTTAAAGTTGCTTGGAACCTTTTGTGACTCGGCAATCATTTCATCAAAGTCTTTACGAATATCTCTCATACAGTGGTTCTTATATAAAAGTGTGCCACATTCAAAGTGATGGACTAAGCTTCTAAAGTCAAAGTTAATCGTACCGACAAAGGCCAATTCGTCATCGGCTAAAATAGTCTTCATATGGTTAAATCCAGGTGTATAGGTATAAATATTTATACCTGACTTTATTAACCAAGAGAAATAAGACTTCGCAACTGCGTAAATTGGTTTCTTATCAGGAATACCAGGAAGAATGAGATTCACTTCCACTCCTCTAAGCGCAGCATTTCTCATCGCATCTAATAATTGATAAGTCGGCACTAAATATGGTGTGGAGATAAAAACTCTCTTTTTCGCGTAGTTAAGGATATTGATGTAATTTTGTTCACCGATAAGGGCATCATCAATACCGCCAGGACCATCGCCAAATGGCATAACAAATCCTTCATCATCATATCTTGGATATTGATATCCGAGGTATTTATTGTAATCACTCACGCTTTGAGCGCATAAGTCGTAGTTTTGTAAGAAAGTAGCGATTAAATTATTCATCGCACTACCTTCGATTTTCACCATCGTGTCTTTCCAGTAGCCAAATCTCTTGATGATATTTCCATATTCATCCGCTAAGTTCATACCACCAGTAAAGGCCATTTGATGATCGATAATAACAATCTTTCTATGATCACGGTTGTTGTAAACGCCAGAAAGGATTGGTTTAAATGGATGGAACTTAAAGCACTTAATCCCATATTTTCCGAGTATTCTAGGAGTTCTTGCCGAGATTGTTCCACTACAACCCATATCATCATAGATGATCCTGACATCTACACCCTCTTTTGCTTTTTGGATTAAGATGTCTTTAGTTTGGTTCCATAACTCACCATCAGTGATGATAAAGAATTCAATAAAGATAAATTCTTTGGCTTTTTTTAAGGATTCTAACATATCAGGGAAGAATTCCTCACCTGTTTTATAATATGTCACTCGATTGTGCTTATGAACGCCTAATTCTGTAGTATTAGATATATATCTAAATGTTCCGACCGCTCTTCCGAGTTCATCTTCATATTCTTCTTCTTTTAATTTGTTTAACTTGAAATGTGCGTTATACGCATTTCTTGTGGCATCAACCACTATCCTGTCACTTTTCTTAAGTCCATGATTTCCAAATAATAGGAATAAGATAGAGAAAGAGAATGGAAGCAGAAGCATACCAACAATCCAAGGAATCTTAAATTCTGGATCTTCGTGTCTATTGATAATTTTAAAGAAGATGATAAGTGAAAAGAAGAAAGCCAGCGTTCTTAAAAAGAGATAAGTACCACTCACTATCCATTTTACTGTGTCAGTGGTTCCTGATTCATTGATTTGATTAAGCACTATTTCAACGACTGCTTCAAAGAAAAATTGGAAGAAGATGAAAAACACTAACTCAATAAGGAGTAAAAAGATAATTAAGAAATATCCACTAAATAAATTACGAAAAAACTTCTTCATAATAAGTCTTTTACTATGATAACACAAAAATATAATTGTGTTAATTTACTGAAAAGTAAGTTTATAGGAAAATAAAAAGCCCAACCACGAAGATTGAGCTTATTTTATAAGGTTATTTTTTAAATTTTCTTGGACCTTTGTGAGAATTATCTGGACGAGATAAGTGTTCAGTTTTAGCTGGTCTTTCTTCAAAATTCTCTGGTTTTGGTTCAAATTCTTTATGAGAAACCTTAACTTTACCTTTTTCGTCGATTTCGATAACTCTTACTTTTAAGGTATCGCCGACTTTAACAACGTCGCTAGCGCGGTTGATGAATCCCCAACCTAATCTAGAAACGTGGCATAAACCTTCAACGTTACCGAATAATTTCACAAAGGCACCGTATTCTTCAACACGTGTGACTTCACCTTCGAAGTCTTCACCAACTTTGGCTTCTCTCACGATATCTTGAATAATTTGTTTAGCCTTGTTGATGGTTTCTCTATCCATATGATAGATGGTGACTTGACCGTTATCTTCAATATCGATCTTTACGTTATCGCACTTAGCAATAATGTCATTGATGACTTTACCGCCTGTACCGATAACATCTCTGATCTTATCAACATCAATCATGAAGGTATCCATCTTAGGAGCGTATTTACCGACATCTGGTCTTGGTTCGGAGATGGCTTTAGCCATAACTTCGCGAATTTTCGCTCTAGCATCATTAGCTTGTGCTAAAGCTTCTTTTAAGACATCTCTGGTAACACCCTTAATTTTGATATCCATTTGTAAGGCTGTAATACCTTTTTCGGTACCAGCAACCTTGAAGTCCATATCACCGAAGTGGTCTTCTAAACCTTGAATATCAGTGAGAATTGTATATGGATGTTTGCCATCTAATGGACCAGAAGTAATTAAGCCCATCGCAATGCCACTAACCATAGCTTTGATTGGTACACCTGCGGCCATTAAAGACATACAGGAAGCACAGATACTAGCTTGTGAGCTAGAACCATTACTTTCGCAAACTTCAGCAACTGTTCTAATTGTGTATGGGAATTCTTCTTCGGAAGGAATGACATAACTTAAGGCTCTTTCACCTAAAGCGCCATGTCCGATTTCTCTTCTACCTGGTGAACCCATTCTACCAACTTCACCAACGGAATATGGTGGGAAGTTATAATGATGCATCCAGTGTTTGGTTTCTTCTGGAGTTAAGTTATCAATGATTTGTTCATCGCTCTTAGCACCTAATGTGGTAATAGAGATAACTTGTGTTTGTCCACGGGTGAACATCGCACTACCATGAACTCTTGGTAATAAATCGACTTGTGCGTCTAATGGACGGATTTCATCAACCTTACGACCATCAGGTCTAATCTTTTCTTCAGTGATCAATCTTCTAACTTCGTTAGCGACTAATAATTCTAAAGTTTCATTGACCATGTGCATAACTTTTTGATGTGTTTTTTCATCTGGGTAGCTACGTGTGTCATAGTCATCTAAGATTTCATCTTCGATTGCGTCGATTGCGTCTTGTCTTTCGAGTTTATCAAAGATAGAGATAGCTTTCTTTAATCTTTCGTTTGCTCTTTCAGTGACATCCTTTTCAATTTCAGGATCGCACTTATAGAGTTCGATTTCTCTTTTTGGTTTGCCGATTTCTTTAATGATTTCTTCTTGCCAAGCACATAATTTCTTAATAGCTTCGTGACCGAACATTAAAGCATCTAACATTTCTTCTTCGCTTAATTGATCCGCACCGGCTTCAACCATGTTAATGGCTTCTTTTGTACCAGCAACTGATAAATTAAGGTCACTCTTTTCTTTTTCTTCCACTGTTGGGTTGATGATAAATTTGCCATCAACTCTACCGACTTGGACACCAGCGATTGGGCCATCAAATGGAATGTCGGAAATACCTAATGCTAAGGAAGAACCAAGCATTGCGGTCATTTCTGGTGTGCAATCTTGATCAACAGACATAACTGTGTTGACGATTTGCACTTCGTTTCTAAAACCTTCTGAGAACATTGGTCTAATTGGACGATCAATTAATCTCGCGGTTAATGTGGCATGTTCACCAGCACGACCTTCTCTTCTTAAGAAGGAGCCTGGGATTTTGCCGACTGCGTATTGCTTTTCTTCATAACCAACTGTTAGCGGGAAGAAATCACCTTCTTTAGGTTCATCTGAGCAACACGCTGTGGAAAGAACAACTGTTTCGTTTAATCTAACTAAGACTGCGCCATCAGCTTGTTTGGCGATTTCGCCTGCTTCGACAACGAATTTCTTTCCTTCGAATTCTAATTCGAATACTCTTTTCATTCTTTTACCTCTTTTTCAAAATATATACGGGTCTATTATATACTGAATAAAACTCATTACAAGAGTTTTATAAATAAAAAAATCACCAAGCGGTGATTCTTTCATTCTTACTGACTAGATTATTTACGTAATCCGAGTTCGACAATGAGCTTTAAATATGCTTCACGGTCGGTTCTGATGAGGTAGTCTAATAAACTACGTCTTTGTCCGACTAAGACTGATAATGCACGTTTGCTAGAAGCGTCATTGTGGTTAGCCTTCATGTGAGCGGTTAAAGCGTTGATTTGTTCGGTTAATAATGCGACTTGGACTTGGACTGAACCTGTGTCTTTTTCGTTTTTACCAAACTTTTTGACGAGTTCTGCTTTTCTTTCTTTTGTTAAAGCCATAACTTGTTTCCTCCTTCTTTAATTCTTAACTTACTCCCAGGAAATCGTTGAGGATTCGTAATTCCCGAGGGAAAGTCGCCGGTTATTATAATAAAGTTAAAAACTTATTATTGCAAAGTATTTCTTAATAAATTTCGATTTCCTTCTTTTTCTGGCTCTTAAGATAATCCTTAAGTAGCGGTGATAATTCGAATTCAAGTGCATCATGTGGACATGCAAAATAGCACTTCAAACATCTAATACAGCGCTTATCCACAACACCATTATGGATATGACTACAAACCTTGTTACATTCCCCACAGTTAATACAGTCATCATTCTTATAAATTGTGACGCTTAAACGGTGTCTGGTATTCGGCAAAATCTTCGCGAAAATATTTCTCTTTTGCTTAGTAAAAATTGCTTCTGAATCTCTATCAATTAAAGCAATGATATTATCTATTTTATCAAACTCATTAAATGATTTATCATTTAACAAATAGGTATGCTTACATGGAACATAGGCTCCACCCACTACTGAGTCATGAAGAATCTTTTGTACTTCATTTAACACATCTCCGTGTTTCATTTTGCCATATGTAAGTACTAAAACAGCTTTATGAAATTTAAGTCCTTTTAGTGGTCTTACTATTGTTTTGGGAACGCTTTGATAATGAATAGGAAAAACGAGAAAAATGTCATCAAATGTCTTCTCTTTTAAACTCATTAATTCACATAATTCATATCCGGTTTTTTCGGATATATATTTAGCGATTTTTAATGATTCACCTGTGTTAGACCAATATATAACTGCGTTCATCGATTTATAAACTCTTTCATAATCGCGCATTCAGGAACTTCCTCTAAAGAGAATCCTAAGCAATTATTAATTTCATCCATCGCTTCTTCTTTAGTTAAACACTTACTTCTTGTAGCGATGGCCATTTCAATCGCTGAGAAAGGAATCATTTGTGATCTCATATGGTAAAAACGAGAAAACTGAGAATATTCTTTACACTTCTCAATCTTACAACTTGTATGTAATCCTTTATTGCCATAATCTGGAGAAACCCAACCGCATTCTTTGGTGATAACGTCTTTGACGTTCTTCCAGTTATATTCACCACCGGCAATCTCATCAAAATCCACTTGGACAAAGCGAGGAATATTGCCTGACCAAGATGAGGAACGAATCGCTCTTTTCAGTGGTTTTGTTAATAAAGGAATCTCTTTAATGGCTTTACAAACATTTGTTACTAATTCGTTGTTATATCCCGCGATAGTTTTAAATTTAGAATCACCATATGCTAATTGTTTCATCGTGGCTAAAGTATGGAACTGGCCACTTCTAAATGGAGGATGTAATGTAATTACTCTTCCCACATTAAGCATAAAGTTTAAGAAGTTGTTCTTAGCGAACTTATACGCCATTAAAGGCGCCATATGGTTATAGTAAAGTCCAGCAACTTGAGATGGTTCATTGCCCACCACAAAATAAGGAACTTTATTTGCCACTAGTTCAGGATAGAAAAGAATATAAGCTAAAGATGGACACATACAGGTGTTTTCATTTAATTCATATGTCTTGTTATATATCTTTTTAAGGACATCACTAGATACATACCTAGTTATAAATTCCACATTAGGAAGTTTCTTTTTCGCATTCTCAATTGATTGTCTCGCACAATCAGACATATAAGGTATTTCCCAAGTGAGTGAAAGCACTCTTAAATTAAGAACTTTGCTTAAGTAATAGAGTAAATATGTTGAGTCTTTACCACCTGTATAAAATACCGCAACATCAAAGCGAGATTTCTTACTTCTTGGGAATGTATTAACAACGGGATTAACACCTTTAAGTTGTTCTAAGACTTCTTTTGTCTGACAGATTGGACAAAGTCCATTTTCATCAAATTCCACACCTGGAACCATATAGTCATTCATCGCACATTCCTTACAGAATCTAGCTTCGGTAATGGATTTAGGAATCTTATGATAATTCTCTTCTTTAACCACTACACCAAATTTAATAAGTTTTGATATAGTCTTACTTTCTTCTTCATTTAATTCTTTTGGAAGACTGTGGATAATCTCTAATTGTTTCTTATTAACTTTGATCTCATTTTTAAACATTTGACCTTTGTTTCTAAGACCATAATAAAAGAACTTATTCCCCTTCTCTTTCCAACGGGATTGCAAAACAAACATATTAGTCTCCAAGTATTCTTCTCGCTGTGGCTTTGTCTTTTCCTAATTGGATCTTAAGCGCCGCAAGAGATTCAAATTTTCTTTCTTCTCTTATACGTTGAATAAATTCAACAAAGATATTTTTGCCATATATATTATCATCAAAATCTAATAAGTGAACTTCAATAATCGGTTCATTTAAAGGATTGATGGTTGGATGAGTTCCAACATTAATAATGGCTTTATATTTTTCACCATATACATAGGCATATCCCACATAAACACCTTGTAATGGATAAATGTATTCATACTCTAAAGAAAGGTTCGCAGTTGGAAAGTCTAAATCTCTACCTTTTTTATAGCCCGCCATAACGGTTCCGTTAATACGATAAGGTCTACCTAACATAGAGGCAGCTTCTTCCATCTTACCTTCTTTAATTAATGAGATGATTGTTCTTGAGGAAATTTTATTTCCTCCGATATTTTCAAAGTTTTTAACTTTAACATTAAAGAATAACTTCAAATAATTCACATCACCTTCTGCGCGAACACCAAAATGATAGTCTGGACCACAACAGATTTGATATGGATTAATTTGTTTTAAAACTTGTTCGATGAACTCATCTTTTGTGGCATTCGCCACTTCTTTGTTGAAATCCATCAAATAAAAATAATCGACACCTAATTCTTCAAATAGATCCGCTTTATCAGAAATAGAAGTAATACAGTTATCTCTTGTTTTATTACCTAATACATAAGCGGGAGATTGGTTAAATGAAAAAACTCCTAACTTATATCCATCTTCTTTCGCTTTCTTAATAAGTTTTTGGTGACCTAAATGTACACCATCAAAGAAGCCTAAGCATAGGATAAGGTCATTAACTGGTTCAAGTTTGTCACCTAATTCAAATTGAATTATTTCCATAATCGTTTATTCCTCTTTGACAGATATATTTCCCATCTTCGTATTTATATATGGCAATAATCATGTGATTTTTATCTGCGACTAATATTGTACCATGATTAGGATAAATATTCTCTTTTAAATTAACCCCATGTGAAGCATGGATCGCCCATTTGTCATTTAAAATGACCACAGGCATAACTTTAGATAGCACTTCATAATTATCCAAAATATTATTCTCGCTCACTTCTAAAGCATCGATGGCATCTTCAATTTTAAATGGTCCCACTTTTGTTCTTCTTAAGGTGGTGAGATAACCAATATTGCCTAATTTTTCCGCGATTGTTTCCCCTAATACACGGATATATGTTCCTTTAGAAACAGAAACTCTAAAAGTGATTGTATCTTCGCTAAAATCTAACAGCTCTAATTCATAGATATTGATATCTCTTGCAGGCCTATCAACTTCAATACCTTGCAAAGCAAGATGATATAATTTTTGCCCCTTATATCTCACTGAAGATATCATTGGAGGAACTTGTTTTTGCGGACCCACTAAGGACTTAAAAACACGCTCAATATCTTCCTTAGAAAATGGTTTGACTTCTTTAGTTTCTAGGATTTCATTTGTCTTATCACCAGAGATAGTTCTTCCACCTAATTTGAGCGTAGCTATATATTCCTTATCTAAACCATCTAAGCAAATATTAGCTTTTGTGGCTCTTCCGATAGATACCACAAGTAAACCAGTTGCGAATGGATCAAGGGTACCACTATGACCGACTTTTCTCTCATGAAAAATATGAGATATCTTCGTAACGACATCTCGACTTGTCCAACCTTCTTTTTTATCGATAAGGAAAAAACCGTTCATACTTTTAATTTATCTTATTAGATAATATAATATTTTTCACCATGAAGGCAATTCGTACATTACTTGCTTGTATCCGTAAAGCAGATCAAACATATAACCTCATTAACCATGGCGACAAGATTATCGTTGGTTTATCAGGTGGTAAAGATTCAATGGCCCTTCTCTATTGCCTTAATCTCTACCGCAAGTTTTCCCATACCGAATTTGAACTTCAACCAGTGACCTTAGATTTAGGTTTTCCTGGTTTTAATCCCAAACCACTTGAAGAATTTTGTGAATCCATCGGATTAAAATTAATTGTTAGTGATAGCAAAGAAGTATATGAAATACTTTGTATCCAACAAGAAAAACAACACTTAAAACATTTACCATGTTCTATTTGTTCCCGTATGAAAAAAGCAGCGATTAACAAAGTAGCAAATGAAATGGGATTCAACAAAGTTGCATTTGCCCATCACGCGGATGATGCAATTGAAACACTCCTTATGAATCAAATCTATGGAGCAAGAATTGCGACATTCGCTCCAAAGATGCACTTAGAAAACGCGAATATCGATTTCATTAGACCTTTCTTATTAGTCCATGAAAAAGATATTAAATCTTTTGTAAAAGAAGAAAATATATTTATCGCTGGTTCCGCTTGTCCTGCGGATAAACACACCACAAGAGAAGATATCAAAGTCTTATTAAATGACATTTATCATAAGTTCCCTAAATCTAAAGAAAGTTTCTTATCTATGATAAGTAACTATGAACAAGAAGACTTATGGGGAAATGAAATCTACTATCAAATCAATCAAGAAGGATTAACGTTAAAACCTGTCGTTACTCCAATCGATATGTGGAATGTCACAAACATCAGAGAATTAGTCTTTAGAAAAGAACAAAATATTCCTTATCTAGAAGATGAAATATTAGAAGAAGAATTAGAAGCCAAAACATATCTTATTTATCTAAAAGATAAAGCGATAGGCACAATTAGATATAGATATGTCAATGACGCTTATAAAATTGAACGCTTCGCAATCTTAAAAGAATACCGTAATAAAGGATATGGTAAACAAGCATTCAACTACTTTGTAGATATGATTGCCGCAAACTTCAATCCTTGCACTATTACACTTAATTCCCAAGAACCAGTAATTGAGTTCTATAAGAAACTAGGATTTATCCCAGAAGGCGAGATGTTTTTAGAAGCGGGAATTAAACATCTAAAAATGAACAAGATAATAAAATAACCAGCAAATCGATGCTGGTTATTTATTTTATAAATAAATTAATTATTTAATTTGAAGACCCACTTTAAATGCAGGAGCGACTTCCTCACCTAAAACGTGGTATTTTCCATTTGCTCCATCAAAGGCGATTGGTTCAAGTTTCTTGACATCGATCTTATCATCGGTAAGAACACTATCATCGACTGAAACATTAATGATTTCACCAATTAATGTTCCACCTTCACCCATTTCTCCTTCTAAGGAAATGAGCTTACATTCTAAGGTGATTGGGTATTCTTCATAGCTAGGAGCATTAACATTCTTGCTCTTATAAGGATGTAATCCAGCTTTTTCTATCTTTTTGGGCTCTTTAGCTTTGCTAACAATACCAACATAGTCACTTGCTACAACTGTCTTTTTTGTGGCAAATGCGACGGTAAAATCCTTGTTTTTACGGATGTTATCTGTGGTGACATGACTACCTAAGGAAATTGTTATTTGGTTATAGTCATAAATACTACCCCAAGCCGCGTTCATTAAATCTGGTTCACCGTTTTCATCATATGTACCAATCATTAATACTGGCATTGGGAAGATAAAACTTTTTGCGCCTAAATCTTTTCTCATAATTTTTCTCCTTTATTAATCTTTTAAACAACCGATTGGAATAACAAACACACCATCATCTCTTTTATAGCCATAAGTTTCAGCGGTAATGACTATTTTCAAGTCAGGAGTACGCGTTTTCATATTTGGATATTTAGTGTTATATGTTTCAATCAATTGTTCAATTTTGTTTAGATTTTGTGCTCCTTCATTTATAAATGAAGAGCCTAATTTAAATTCTATTATTGCATATCTCCCGTCTTCTAAATGCAAAACACCATCGGCTTCTAAATCATAATAGATATTTAATTGGATTAATTCAACGGATGCTTTAGCTTTTTGTGGTATTTTGCTTTAGTTTTTTGCGGTACTTTTCTTAATCTTATTGCGATAACTCAAACAGTGCTTTTTATTAAAGGACAACTTCCAAGCGTTCTAGTTATCGCCTGCTCAGATTCAAGAGTGGCGCCTGAAGAAATCTTTTCCTTATAACTTGGATATCTATTTTCTATTAGAACCGCAGGTAATGTTATTAATGAAGGTGAACTAGCCAGCGTGGAATACGGCATTGAACATTTACATATAAAAAATGTTTTAGTGCTTGTCCACACCCATTGCGGTGCATTTCAACCATCTATCTATAATGAAAAAGGAAAATACATAGATCCTATAATAAATAGATTTAAGAAAAGGAACCTATTGGTTCCTTATTTCTTTTCGTTTAATAATTCTTCAATTCGAGCTTCTTTTTTGTATCCTTCATCAAGAACGAAACTAATTTCCGGAATTCTTCTAGTATCCATCTTACTAGCGAGTTGGCTACGGATGAATCCTTTAGAATGGTTAAGGACTTCTAATCCTTCTTTAATTTCTTCTTCCTTAATAAAGGAAACATAGACTTTTGCGTAGGAGAAGTCATTGCTGACTTTGACTTCTGGAATGGTGACAAATCCTAAGTGAGGATTTTTTAATTCAAATTGAATAATCTCGGCGATGTTCTTACGAATAAGCGTCGCGATTCTCTCTTGTTTATTGGCCATAACTATTTAGCGTCTTCTACCATTTCATAGCCTTCAATGATGTCGTTTTCTTTAACATCATTATATCCGTCAAGAAGGATACCACATTCGAATCCTTTCTTAACCTCTTTTGCTTGGTCTTTTTCTCTTTGCAATGATGCGATTTTGCCTTCAAAGACAATCACGCCATTTCTAAGTAAGCGAATTGGAGAATTGTTTTTAATGACACCGTCAACAATCATACAACCGCAGATGGTACCAAGTTTAGAAACTTTGAATAATCTTCTAACTTCCGCTTGTCCAGTAACGCGTTCCACCATAGTAGGCGCAAGCATACCTTTCATCGCGGCTTGGATTTCTTCGATTAATGCGTAAATGATACGGTGTAATCTGATTTCCACTTTTTCTTCTTCGGCTTTTGCTCTTGTCTTAGAATCAGGTCTCACATTGAAGCCATAAATAATGGCTTTAGAGGCACTGGCTAATAAGACATCACTTTCAGTGATTGCGCCGGAAGTGGCTCTCACGATATTAATCTTAATTGTGTCATTAGATAATTTTTCTAATGAGGATTTAACAGCTTCCGCACTACCTGTGGAATCCGCTTTAATGATGATTTTAATATTTTGCGTTTCGCCTTCTTTAGCTTTAGCAAATAAATCATCTAAAGATGCAGCGGAAGATTTATTCATTTCTTTTGCTTCTTTAATTTGTTTACGTTTTAAAGCGATTTCACGGGCTTCTTGTTCAGTTGGGAAGGCCATGAAGCGGTCACCCGCTAATGGGACTTCAGCAATACCGATAACTGATACTGGTGTACTAGGCGTAGCAACTTGAAGGACTTTCTTAAATTCATTAGTCATTCTTCTAACTTTGCCATATCCTGTACCAACTACTAAATAGTCACCTTCACGTAAGGAGCCGTTTTGGACTAATAAAGTAGCTTTTGGACCTTCGTTTTTATCGAGTTTTGCTTCTAAGACTGTACCCAAAGCATAACGATCTGGGTTAGCTTTGAGTTCGCCCATTTCTGCGACTGTTAAAATAGCTTCTAATAAGCCATCGATGTTTTGCTTCTGCTTTGCAGAAATCTCAACAGCGATAACATCTCCACCATAATCTTCCACGACGATTTCGTGGGCCATTAATTCATTTTTGACTCTGCTTGGATCAGCACCTGGTTTATCCATTTTGTTAATTGCAACAATAATTGGAACTCCCGCTGCTTTAGCGTGGTCGATAGCTTCTACTGTTTGAGGCATAACACCATCATCAGCAGCGACGACCAAAACAACGATATCTGTGACACTAGCACCTCTAGAACGCATCGCGGTAAAGGCTTCATGCCCAGGAGTGTCAATAAATGTAATCTTTTGTCCATTAATTTCTTTTTGGTAAGCACCAATTTCTTGGGAAATACCACCAACTTCACCAGCGACTAAGTTTGAGTTACGAACTGCGTCGATAAGTGTGGTTTTACCATGGTCAACGTGTCCCATAATGGTAACAACCGCTGGACGTGATTTTAATTTAGATGGATCGTCTTTAATTTCTATTTCTTCGAAGTTTTCGGCAGCGACAATCTTTTTCTTTTCAAAGTCGTAGCCGAATTCCAAACATACAGTACCAATGAGTTCATCATCTAAGACTGTATTAATGGTAATCATTTTTCCTTGTAAGAAAAGGAATTTAATAATGTCTCCTACAGGAACGTTAAGAGACTTGGAGAGTTCGCCGACTGTGATAGCGCCTGTATAGGTGAAGACACCGCCATTGACTTTGGTTCTCACTTTATCAGAGGTTACTTTTGTTGAAACGTTAGCTTCACGTGTAAACCCTGGTTTTTTGTTATTCTTTCCCATATTAACACCTCTTCTTTCTTACTAATTTATGCTCTAAAGAGCATTAGATCGATTATCTACTAGCGATTGTCATCGTCGTAGTATTCATCGTAATCGTCGTAATCGACATCATCTTCGTAATCGTCTTCTTGCTCTTTATCTTCTTCTTCCATTTCACGAAGTTCTTCTTCAGTATAGATGGACATACGAGCGGCACCGCTTGTATCAAGTGCGCCTTTAGAGGATTCATCAGAAGATTCTTCTTTCTTCTTTTTGTTAAACTTGCGTTCTTTTTTAGCGCTTTGTTTATTGCTTTCTTCAGAAAGTGATTTTTCAAGATCTTCAAGAGATGTGGTTGTTTTAACCTCTTTCTTAACTTCGACTTCAACTGGTTTTTCTTCGATAACTGGAGCGACTTCAACTGGTTTTTCTTCCACTTTCTTTTCAGCATTAGCTTCTGCTTTTTCGCTTTGTTCTTCTAAAGCTTCTTGAAGTTCAGCATTATCTTCTTCTACTTCATAAGTACGATCTTGTGGAGCGACATAGCCTTCTGGTAAACCAGGTAAGACAGAAACTTGAGATTCTTCTTGAGCTCTGAATTGAGCGGCGAGTTTTTCGTAAGCGGCTTTGGCTTTGAGTTCGGCATCGAGAGCTCGTAATTCTTCGAGTGTTTGGAATTCAATACCTTCTTCCGCGGCAACTGTTTCAGTTTTGATATCAATGTTAAAACCAGTTAATTTGACCGCTAAACGGACGTTAACACCTTTCTTACCAATTGCTAAAGAGAATGAGTCATCTTTAACAACTGCTAAAGCAGATTTGCTTTCTTCATCAAATTTAATACCAACAACGTGGGCTGGTTTTAAAGCTTCCATGATAAATAATCCTGGAACATCGCTATAAGCGATAATATCGATCTTTTCTTTGGATTGTCCGTTACCAAGTTGACCAACAACTTTTTGAATTCTAGATCCGTTTGGACCGATACATGCGCCTGCAGGATCGACATTTGGATCATCTGTATAAACTGCTACTTTGCTTCTTTCGCCTGCTTCACGAGCGATACCTTTAATGACGATTGTGCCATTATAGACTTCACTGATTTCTTCAGTGAATAAGCATTTTAAGAAACCATCACCAGAACGTGTGACAACGATGTGTGCGCCTTTTGTGCCGCTATCAACATTGTTAACGAATAATTTGATGGATTCACCAACATTGAACTTTTCATCACCAATCATTTGTTTGCGTGGTAAGAAAACACTTGTTCTACCAATGTTAATGGTTAATCCACGTTCATCAGCCTTTTCAACTCTACCGGTAATCATGGTTCCGATTTTGTCTTTGAAGTTTTCATATAAAACATCTTTTTCGGCTTCTGCGAGTTTTTGTTTTAAAATGCTCTTCACGCTCATTGCGATAGCTTTTGTTAATTCTTCTGGGGATGATGGAATAATTAATTCATCGCCAGCTTCATACTTTTTGCCATCTTTTAAAGCATTAGCATCTTCGACACTGATTTCTAGGAAATCATCTTCGACTTCTTCGACAACCTTTTTGATTTGGTACATGTCGATAATACCGTTTTCGGCGTCAATTGTGACTCGGACACAGTCATCTTCTTCAGTAGCACCGATTTGTTTTTTGTAGCCTTTGGTCATTGCTTCTTTAAGCGCGGCAATGATCACTTCTTTGCTAATTCCTTTGCTAGTTTCTAACTCATTCAAGCCTTCAAGGAATATCTTTCCGTTAATAGCCATAAAATAAATTCTCCTTAAAATTTAATTGCTAAACGTATCTTTGATATATTTTCTTTTGTTATATCAACTGTTTTTGTTCTGGTTTTCACTTTAAATTCCAAAGTGATTTGATTTTCATCTTGGCTCACCAGTGTGCCTTCATAAATATTTTCTCCATTAATTGGATTAACTAAGTGGACATGGATGTATCTACCCACATAATCACTTAATTTATCCTTATTAAGAGGCTTTTCCGCTCCTAAGGAGGAAATATCTAAGGTGTAGGAGTTTTCGTATGGATTGAGCTCATCTAGATAAGCATTTAAAACTCTGGAAACTTCAACGATTGCTTCCATATCAATTGGTTCCACGCGATCCACAACGATGGATAATAAGTGTTCACCTTTTTCAATATGGGAATTAATTGAAATTAAATCGTAACCGATTTCGTTTAACTTAGTTCTTACTAAATTCTCTAATTCCATAAATCCCTCCTTATCTTCTAAAAACAAAGAGTGGCCTCTCGGTCACTCTTGTTAAAGAGTATAGCGCGTTTCTTTCAAAACGCAGTATGATTATAGCACCTAAACAAATTGTTGCAACTATTATTTAAAAAATAATTCTTGTACGATAAATAACATTGTTCAAATATTTAGACCACAGGCGTCTCTATATAGAGTTACAAGCGCAGGAATACTGTGATAAATGAATATTTGAACTATCGCACTACGTGTTAGGGTGAGATAATGCGGAAAGTATTGTCCAGTAATGATATGAGGCTATAAAGAAGAGGTCGCATAAATAAAGTAGACGCTTTATATCTAAAACTATCATCACGCTCCGCACAATAATTTATTATTGAGCATGTGGCCGTCACAAGGATGACGTAACACCAGCAGTTACAGGACTAAGTCGATAACTGCCATAAAGGTGTTTTCATCTAGGCGGTCTTTTATTTTCTTCATTTTTGATAACACCAATTTAAAGAAAGGAGGAAATAAAGTAATTGCATTTATAATTATGGTGTAATTATGAAATACTTATGCTACAATTTGAGTGGGATGATAGCAAAAACAAAACAAATATCAAAAACATGGTATTAGTTTCGAGGAAGCAATTTCCGTATTCTATGACGAAGATGCTCTAATCATTAGTGACAAAAGCCACAGTCAAAAAGAAGAAAGATTCATAATGATTGGATTCTCGTATAAATTCAATATTCTTGTTGTTTGTCATTGTTATCGTCAAAAAGAATCTGTTATTCGAATAATTTCTGCAAAAAAAGCAACAAAAAATGAAAGAAAAGAGTATTTGGGAAATGAAAAAAGAATATGATTTTTCAAAGGGAAGCAAGAACCCTTACACAAAACAATTAAAGAAGCAAATTACTATTAACATTAGCGAAGAGGTTTTAGATTACTTCAAGGACTTATCCGAAAAGACATCCATCCCTTATCAATCGCTTATTAACTTTTATTTGCTTGATTGTGTAAAGAACAAGAAAAAGATCGATATTTCTTGGAAAGACTAGATAGTTCTTTTAATAAAAGAAAACACGCAACGATGCGTGTTTTTTTCTATTTATATGGATTAACGCTGATCGCGCCATCAGAACAGATAACTGTTGTGGTTC